>JAGHDT010000364.1 GCA_021159805.1 Anaerolineae bacterium | reverse complement strand
GTCCAGAGGTTGCGTTCGGCGCGCGCGATTCTGACCGCCATCTTCCCGGTCTCGGTCTGTGGGATCGCCCGTTTCTCGAAGTCGATGGGGTCGGGGCTGACGACAAGCACTTCATAGCCGCGGGCGCGGAGCCGGGAGAGCACGGGCGGATCGGCCTCGCACAGCGGGCTGACCAACACGATCTGTGACTTCGCGGGATAGAAGCGCGTCGGAAGGTAGTCAAGGTTGTCGAAGACCATGCTGCCGCCCACACGGGCGCCGGCCAGGGCCTGCAAGATGCGCTCGCGCTGGCGTTTGCCGTAGCCCGGGAAGGTGCGTTCCAACCCCCGGCCATAGATGAGCAGCCCGACGCGGTTACCGTCGGCCAGGAACATATCCGCCAGAGCGGCGGTGGCCTCGACCGCGCACTCGAAGAGCGAATCCCCGTTGGCCATCACGTTGTTGCGCTCCCGGGCGTCCAGGATCAGGCCGACGTCGGCGATGCGCTCCCGCTCGTACTGGTTGACAAAGATCTCGCGGGTGTGTCGCGCGCTCAGCCGCCAGTTGATCCAGCGCTGCGGGTCTCCCGGTTCGTATGTGCGGACGCCGAAGAAGTCGGTGCCGCTGCCGGCCTGTCGTGAGGCGATCGGTCCTGCAAAGCCGCGGGTGCGCAACGGGCGGATCGGAATCCGCCGCATCGCGGGGACACCGGGCAGGATCGCGAGCCGGCTGACGTGTGTGTAGTACCGCCTGCGGCTGAAAAGCCCCATGTGTTCGTAGACCTGTATTTGGGTGCCGGGGAAGCGGTAGGTGCCGCGCTTGCCGGTCACAGTGTAGCTCTGCGTGCACGTCTCACCGGCGCGTAGGGAGCGGACTGTGCTTGATTCGCCGTCGGCGACCGTGAGGCCCGGCGGCACGGTGTCGGCAATGGAGAGTTCATCGAGATCCTGTGACCCCGTATTGGTCACGGCGAGCGTGATCTTGACCTCATCCTCGAGCTTGACGTAGGCGTCACTCACTGTGCGCCGCACCTCCAGCGAGAGCGGCCCAGGGTGGGTGAGCAGGACGGCCATTAGATAGCCGACCAAAGGGAAGGCAATCGCGATCACGGTGCCGTCAAGCAGCCCGAGGCCGGCGATGATCAGGCCGTAGAGCAGAAGACCCAGGAGCAGGCTTCGCCGAAAGCTCAATCCGTGCCTCCGGGAAGCTTGGTTCCGGGAAGCGTGCTTCCTTCGAGCACAGGTACCGGCACGGCGCGGTCGATCTCTCTGATCACGTCGCCGGCGGCGCGTTGATCGGTCCAGAGATCTGGCTCAAGGATCAGGCGGTGGGTGAGGGCCGGGTGGATAAAGCGCCGGACGTCATCGGGGATGACGTAGTCGCGGCTCTCCATCGCGGCCCAGGTCCGGGCCAGCTTCAGGAGCGCGAGCCCGCCGCGCGGGCTCGCGCCCACGGCGACGTGGCGGTGGCGCCGGGTGGCGTGCACCAGCTCGACCATATAGCGTTCGACGTCGGCATCCACGTGGACACCCTCGATGACACGCCGCATCGCCAGCACGCCCTCCGCGTTGGTCACGGGTCGGAGCGAAACTGTGTCGCTGCGACGTTCGCGGCGGCGGCGCAGGATCTCCTGTTCCTCATCGGCGGTGGGATAGCCGATGGAGAGCTTGATCATGAAGCGGTCCAACTGCGCCTCCGGCAGCGGGAAGGTGCCTTCGTACTCGATGGGGTTCTGGGTGGCGATGACGATGAAGGGATCGGGGAGTTTGAGCGTCTCACCCTCCAGGGTCACCTGGTATTCCTGCATGGCCTCGAGCAATGCCGACTGTGTCTTGGGTGATGCACGGTTGATCTCGTCGGCCAGGATGATATTGGCAAAGAGCGGGCCCTTGCGCAGCTCGAAGGTGTTGTGTGTGCGGTCGTAGATGTAGCCGCCCGTGATGTCACCGGGGAGCAAGTCCGGTGTGAACTGGATGCGCTTGAAGGTGAGCCCCAGCGCGGTCGCAAAGCTGTTAGCGATCAGTGTCTTGGCAAGGCCGGGATAATCCTCCAGCAAGACGTGGCCGCCGGTTGACAGGCAGGCCGCCAGGATCTGGCGCAAGACGCTGGTCTTGCCCACGATGGCACGCTCGACCTCGTCAATGACCCGCTGCGCGGTCGCGGCGACGTCGCGTTGCTCGGACGTTTGATGGTCGTGGATGGTGAAATTGTCAGGACCCGGGGTAGGGAATCGGTTCATCGGCTTCCTCCGCTTTGCTTCATTCTGAGCTGTGCTTCCACGTATCGCAGCGCGGGATCCAGATCGAGCGCAACGGTGTGGCTTGCGTTTTTGGGTGAACTTATGCCCACGACAAACGATTTCAGCCGGCCCAACAGGCTCGGCGTGCGCGGGAGCCCGCGATAGGTTGCAGCCTTGATGTAGACGTCCACGTCAGCGGGGGTCTCGATCTCGCCGGCCTCGATGCGACGTGCGACTTCCCGGGTGGTCAGCCGCTGTTCGTGGGCGATCACCTGCAGGATGAGCTGACCGATCTGTTGCTGGATGCGCTGCTGTGAGTAGGCCCCCTTGCTGGTCAGCTGTAGTCTTCTATGCCAGGAAGTCGCCATGCCCTCCGGAGGCGCTGATGTGAGCTTGTGCCTCCTGGGAGGCGGCGGCTCGCGACTCAGGCTGCGGGCCGCTGCGTAGATGGCAACGGCGATGACGGTGGCCAGAAGGTAGGACTGGGGGAGAGCATCCAACACCACGCCGGCGACCCAGGCCAGGTACGCTACCGGGGTGATGATGGCATCGCGGATGAAGTTCTCCATCAAGAACATCAAGGGCAGTCCCAAGGCTGCGATGAAGCCGGCCATAAAGAGGATGCGCTTAAGCTTCACGTAGCGTTCGGTCATGCGGGGCCCCCGCCGAAATCGCCGCCAAGGAGGTCGCAGGCACGGACAATGGTGCGCAGACTGGAGATGGCGTCCTGCTCATCCTGCGGTGTCGTGGCACCGCTGCCGTAGCGGGCCTTCTCGAAGAGCCGGGTGAGCGTCTCGACCGGACGCCGGGGCAGGTTGGCCCGTACCAGTGCGTCGGTGAATTCGCGGGCGGTCACGGTGCGGTTGCGACGCAGGCCACGGGCCTCCCTCACGATGCGGCTCATTTCGGCATAGCAGCGCAGAATGGTGTTCTGCAGGTCCCCGCCGCCCTCGAGCTCTGTGAGCGCCGTCCGGGCGTGTAGCGCCAGATCGTCCAGCCCGGCTGGTGCGGCTTCGCGATTCTTGCGGATTTGGTTGATGATGACGAGGAGGATGAAGGCTGCAAGCAGCCCCAGGGCCAGGCTCAATCCGCGACCGATCCACGGCGAGATCTGGCCGGCCTGGAAATCCTCGACATCCAGGGGCTCGACGGGCAGACCCGCGAGGGGCGCCTGCGGTGCGCCAATCTCGGCTTCACGGACGGGATCCTCCCCCTCGGTCTGGTTGCGCATGACCAGTGACAGGAGGAACACGAGGATGAGGAGGACGATGGTTGTACTGATCACGCGCTTGCGCAGTACGGGGTCGATCAGCACCAGGATCACGGCGAAGGGGAAGACCACGAGTGCGATGAAGAAGATCGTGCGATAGATCTTCATGATGAGGTCCCCACCGGGGAGCTCAGATGCGGTCATGCCCGTGTTGCGGCCCGCGGCAAATTGGTCGAGGAGGAATTGCCAGATTCTCTCAAACGGTAGCCCGGGGGACAGCTCTATCTGTGGCAGCCCGATCACGAGGAGGAACATCGCAACGGCGGCGAAGCCCAGCAATATGAGTCGGATCGTGTTCTTGGTCTGAGCTTTCATTCTATCACTCGTGGCTCGGGGCGGTCAGATCTGATCAGTATACATGATTGGGCGTGATGGACAACTGGTGGTGATGCGTGATGTGCCGGATTGTGATCCGGCACGAGCGGCGGGGAAGACGCCGCGCCGCAAGCGGCGATGCCGGGGCGTCTGTACAGGGGAGGGGAGCGGATTGCTGTGCGAGCGAGTGTTGCCTACGGACGTGGCACCGCCACGTCTTCTGGGGTACAGGGGTCAGGGTGTTGTGCAGAGTTCGGCGCCGTGCCACGTGCACGCTGTGAC
>JAGHDT010000346.1 GCA_021159805.1 Anaerolineae bacterium | reverse complement strand
GGCCGACGCTCACCCATATCCGCAACACGGTCGGCATCGCAGCTCTGGGATACTTGATGCCCCGGATTTGGCTGCGAAGCCGCGCCGATCGGCGTAAACACGAGATAGAGCGCGCCTTTCCGGACGCGCTGGATCTACTCAGTGTAAGCGTCGACGCCGGGCTGGCATTGGATACGGCGATGGTGCGTGTCGCCGAGCACTGGGACAATGCACTGACCGAGGAGTTCGAGCGCGCCATCCTGGAGATCCGCGTTGGAACGCCGCGTAACAGGGCCCTCCAGCGTATGGCAGACCGGTCTGGAGTCCGTGACCTGGCCACCTTCGTCGGGGTGCTGATACAGTCAACCGAGTTGGGTGTTAGCATCGCCCACACCCTGCACGTGCAAGCTGCCCAGGTTCGCGTGCGGCGCCGGCAGCACGCAGAGGAACTGGCGCGTCAGGCGAGTGTGAAAATGGTCTTCGCGCTGGTTTTCCTGATTTTCCCAGCGCTCCTTGTGGTCTTGTTGGGGCCTGGTGTGCCCAGAATATACGACGCTCTGAGTGGGCTCTAGCCTGCTAGCAGGGAATAACCTGCCCACTTCAGAAACCCGGTTTTTGGTCACTTGTGAGGCTGTCTTGCAGCAAAGCGGCCACTTTTCGCATTCAAGAACCGGGTTTCTTGACTTTTTCGACAGGCTGCTAGGCAGCGCCCGGCACAACATTTAAGGAGACGTAGTTACCGTGACATTCTTGGCAGACTCAATTCCAACCGGGCGTGACGATCCACTCTACGCCAAAGGACAGGGCCAGCTCCAGAAAGGTGAGTGGAGAGAGGCGATCAGCACCTTTGAGGAGCTGCAGCGTAGGTATCCCGATAGCTCTGCGGCCCAGCAGGCACTCCAACAAGCTCAGTTGCATGCCAGCATCGATGGCGGCCGGCGCGTTCGTGCGCGTTGGACGACGTTGCGTTTCTGGCCCGTCATACTGAGGCTGGCCATCATCGCTGCGATTGGGTTTCTTGTATTCACCGGTGGGACACTGCTCGTGGCGCGCGTGCAACCCATACTCCTCCAGGCCCAGGAGACACAGCACATGCAGCAGCTCATGGTGGAGGCACGTGCGTTTCTGGAGGCCGGCGACTTGAGCGCAGCCGAATCGCGCTACACCGAAATTCTCGCCGCCGAACCTGCGAACGAGGAAGCGCTTCAGGCTGTGGCCATCATCGAGGAAGAGAACCTGGTCGAGACGTTGTATGCCGAAGCCGTTGCGCTCGACGACGCCGGTGATGTCGATGCCGCCATGGAGAGCTACCTCGAGCTTTCCGAGCTGCGCGCCGGGTTCCGGGATATCGACAGGCGCATGGCTGCAATCACCGGCGCCAAGAAGTTGGAGCAGCTCTTCGCCGAGGCAAACGCAGCCTATGATATTGGAGATGTTGAGGCCGCCATCGCCGCGTACGAGGCTGTGCGTGAGCGCAATGTGGCCTTCGAACAGGAGCTTGTCGAAGGGCGGCTTGTCGAGCTCTACTTCGGCATCGGTGACGAGATCGTCAAGCGCGAACCCCCAAGCCTCGAAGAGCTGTCCGTTGCACTGGAGGCCTTCTCCAAGGCGCTGTCACTCGACCCCAGAAACCAGCTTGTCGGCCGCGAGCGCCAGCTTCTCAAGCTCTACCTGGAGGGCCAGACGGCCTACTACGAGGAGCGATGGACCGACGCCGCAGCAGCGCTGCGCGTTGTCTACGATACACGGCCCGGCTACCTGGGCGACACGGTGTTGAACCTCTTGTATGAGTCCTACGTCCGCAGTGGCGATCTCTATCGAGCGGCCGGGGACAACTATCTGGCCTATGCGCATTACCTCAAAGCCCAGGATCTTCCCGTGGCCGACAAGTCGTTCGTGGAAGGACGCCTCTTCTACGTCCGGCCGCTTCTCACCCCGACGCCGACACCCGTGCCCACGGCGACGCCCCGGCCGGCCTATGCAGGCCCACCGGCAACGCCGGTACCGCTCTCGCGCTACAAGAACAAGATTGCCTTTATCGCAGACTACCCCAACCTCGGCGAGGTCTGGGTGATGGATCCCGATGGGACCAACCGGCGCAGGCTAGGGCGCAGTGCCAGTCTCAGGGACCAATTTGAGGACCTTGAAGATGAGGAGCGCTACGCCCCCGAGGGTGATCGCTTCGCCTTCGTGCAGAGCCCGGGCGGCGATGATCCCAACCACCAGATCTTCATCACGATCCCCGTCGACCAACGCGACAGCAGCGGGACCTGGTTCACACAGCTCACCTGGCTCGATGCGTTGACATCCGACCCCGTGTGGTCACCGGACGGGACGCTTATCGCCTTCGTCAGCGGTGCGATCGACAGTGATGATATCTGGATCGTCAATGTGGAGAGCAGCGCCGGGCCACAGCCCCTCACGGCCAACCCCTGGGAGTGGGAGCGTCACCCGACCTGGTCGCCGGAGAGCGATAGAATCGTCTTCTGGTCCAACCGCAATGGTCTGAAACAGCTCTACGTGATGAACGTCGACGGCAGCGAGGTCATCAACATCAGCAACACCGCGTGGGACGAGTACGATCCCATCTGGATCAAGTAGGAGCCAACAATGCGCAGACGCAAGACCCAGTACAGTGAACCGGAATCGGGTACCCAGCCACTCAACCAGCCGGCGGGCACCAAACGGGTTCCGGCCTCTCAGAACCAATCCTACAGCCGGGTGCGCGAGCGCGTCCAGCGTCGACTGCTCGCCGACTTGAGTCCGGGCATCGATACCAACGATGCCACGAGCGTCCGCAGGGCCCTTGAGCAGATATTCGTCGAAACGCTTCAGGAAGAGCGCCTGCCGATGAGCAGGACCGACCGCGGAGCGTTGTTCGAGCAGATCGTGGCGGATGTGCTGGGCTATGGTCCCATTGAGCCCTTCCTCAGGGATGAAAGCATCACAGAGATCCTCGTGAATGGACCCGATCTGATCTTCATCGAACGTAGCGGCATCCTGGAGGAAACCGACGTGCGGTTTAGGGATACCGACGAGGTCATGCACGTCATCGACCGGATCGTCACGCCGCTCGGGCGCCGCATCGATGAGAGCAGCCCGATGGTCGATGCGCGCCTGCCCGATGGCTCGCGCGTCAACATCATCATCCCCCCGCTGGCTCTGGATGGCCCTAGCATCAGCATCCGCAAGTTCGCGCGGGCCATCTTTGATCCTGAGGACCTCATCCGGCTCAACACGATGACCCGCGATATGTCCAACTTCCTGCAGGCATGTGTACAGGCTCGGATGAACATCGTCGTATCGGGCGGTACGTCTACCGGCAAGACAACCGTACTCAACGCACTCTCGAGATTCTTGCCGGC
>JAGHDT010000434.1 GCA_021159805.1 Anaerolineae bacterium | reverse complement strand
GGTGATGGGTCTCTATCTGATCTCCTGGTTTGTGGACGTGCGGGGTATGACGGAAGCCATCATGTTCGATCACCCTCAGGGAAGTGCGACGCTGGCCTTTGCCGGTATCGTCGTGGGGACGGCGCTCAGTAATATTGTCGGTGGGATCCTGGGTGTCTGGGCCGAGAGGAAGAGCCCCAAGTATGGCCGGACCATCGTCGGTCAGGTTTCCATCTTCAGCGGCATCCCCTTGACCTATATACTCTTCGCGATGACCGACAACTGGAAGTTCGGAGCCATCTTTGCTCTGTGCTTCTTGACGGCGTTGTTGATCAGTTGGCCCGGCAAGGGCGCCAAGGAGCCGATGATGCTGGGGGTCGTGCCGCCGGAATTGCGGGCGACAGCTTTCGCCATGACGACGTTCATCGAGAGCGGATTCGCCGCAGTGGCTGCGTACATCGCCGGATCACTTGCCGATAGGATCGGCTTCACCCGCGCCATGTTGTGGACCATTCCCTTTCCGTGGCTCATCTGCGGCATCCTCTACTCCGGCTTCTACTTTGTCTATCCAGGGGATGCGGTGAAGCTGCGTGCCGAGATGGCGCGACGCGCGGCCGCGATGTCATAGGTGGTTGGACTACAAAGGAGCCTGCCGTGATGAAGGTCGAGTTGATTGCAGTGACACAGTACCTCGGGGGTGATGGCACGCCGGAAGCCCTGATCGAGCATGCCGGGCGTGTCTGCTACCGGAGTGAGGGCGGAGGCAATCCGGCTGCTTTCTTGCGGGCCCGGTTGAGAGAGGGGCATGAGAGCATCATCGAGCATGCCAGTGCGACCTTTGAGATCTCCGGCATCAGCCGGGCGTGTTCTCATCAGCTGGTACGGCACCGATTGGCTTCGTACAGCCAGGAGAGTCAGCGGTACGTGGATATGTCTGATCCCGACCTCGTGGTGCCTGATGCCGTCAAGGCATCGCCCGAGGCGTACGAGGTATGGTCCTCGTTTGTGGACCAGGTGAAGGATGTCTACAGTGACCTGCGGGGGTTGGGTATTCGCAAGGAGGATGCCCGCTTTATCCTGCCGAATGCAGCTGAGACGCGCATCGTGATGACGATGAACTTCCGAGAATTCAGGCACTTCTTCAGGCTCCGGTTAGCGCCGGCGGCACAGTGGGAGATCCGTCGTGTCGCTCTGGAGATACTCAAGCAGCTAACCCCGCACGCCCCGACGGTCTTTGGAGATATGTTGGCCGAGGTTCAAAACAACTATCCGGCACTCTACTCAGATGTGGAGCGGTGATATGCTGGTTGATCAGGGAGAACCGGCCCGGGGTATCGCGTCGCAGGATTTGAGGGAAGCAGATGAGCTCGAGTGCCAGGTGCGTGACATCCATGAGATGGAACTGGTTGACGAGTTGCTGTCAGCCATGCCGACCTTTGTCATGCTGGTCAACGCGCATCGCCAGGTCGTCTATGCAAACCGATCCCTGCGTGCCTTTCTGGGTGTTGCGGCGTCGGAGTTGATCGGCAAATATCCGGGCGAGGTACTGATGTGCCAGCATGCTCTGGAGGAAGGCGCTACGTGTGGAACGACGGACTTCTGTCGTTACTGCGGTGGTAACAGTGCGCTGGAGGGGGCTCTGGCGGGCCGTGTGTGTGCAGAGGAGTACCGCGTTGTGCGCGACGCGGCACTGGATCCGCCGGCTTTGGATCTGCGCGTCTTGTCGACGCCATTGATGCTCAACGACGAGAGTTACGTCCTGATGGCGGCTGAGGACATCACCGATGAGAAGCGGCGTCAGGTTCTGGAGCGGACCTTCTTCCATGACATCCTCAATACGGCAACTATCATCGATGGCGCGGTCAAGCTTATGTTGTCGCTGGAGCCGGATGAGGATGACGCTGCGGTCAAGGGCCTCGTCATTCAGGTGTCCGAACGGTTGATCAGCGAGATTGTGACGCAGCGTGATCTATCGGAGATGGAGAATCATACGCTCGAGCCCCAGCCGGATATCGTCGAAACGCGCACATTTCTGGACGGGTTGCTCTTATCCTACGCGACCCACGAGTTGGCAGCCGGCCGCGTCCTGGAGCTGGATCCTGAGAGCGATGAGATCGAGTTTGTGGTTGACAAGGCGCTCCTGGGTCGTGTCCTGGGCAACCTCTTGAAGAACGCGGTCGAGGCCTCGGAGCCGGGTGAGACCATCTCCGTCGGCTGCAGCGAAGTGGAGGCGGATCGGATTGAGTTCTGGGTGCACAATGCTGCCGTGATGCCCGAACATGTGCGGATGCAAGTCTTCGAGCGTTCCTTTTCGACGAAGGGCCGGGGGCGGGGCATCGGTACCTATAGCGTCAAGCTGCTGACGGAGCGATATCTTGAGGGCGCGGTCTCCTTCACGTCGCGACCGTCCAACGGTACGATCTTCCGCGTACGTTACCCGCTCACGCCGACGTATGCGGAGGGTGGGTCGGCATAGGTGGTGGAGCGTCGGTGCTAGTCCGTGTCAAACCCCAATGCCCGTTCTCGCAGGCTGACATAGCGGTTCCCGCCGATAACGAGGTGGTCCAGCACGGGTATCTCGAGGAGCTTGCCGGCGTCCACCAACCGGCGTGTCAGGGCTACGTCCTCCGGAGAGGGATTCGGATCGCCGGAGGGATGGTTGTGGGCGACGATGACGGCTGCGCAGTTGCGGCGCACGGCCCCTCGAAAGACCTCGGCGGTGCGCACGAGCGACGTGTTGAGGCTGCCTTTGTAGAGCGTCTCCCGGTCGGTGACGCGGTTGCGCGTGTCCAAGAACAGGATAACGAAGTGTTCCTGTTCCTGGTGACCTATGACCGGCATCAGGATATGGGCGGCGTCGCTGGGGGCGCGGATCTGCCACCGCTCCTCCGGGCTTTCGGCCATAAGGCGCCGTCCAAGCTCAAGGGCCGCCAGGATCTGTGATGCTTTGGCCGGTCCCAGGCCGCGTTCGGCCGTCAGCTGTGAGAAGTCCGCGCGCGAAAGGCCGCCCAGCCCACCGAAGCCGGCCAGGATTCTTTGGGCCATCGAGAGCACGTTCTCGCCGCCGACACCGACGCGCAGGATAATCGCCAGGAGCTCCGTGGACGACAATGCCTGTGCTCCCGCCCTGGCCATTCGCTCACGAGGGCGTTCCTCAGGCGGCATCTCTTTGACGGTCACGTATGTCATGTGCTTGCCTCCCAGTTAGGCAATGGTATAATTCCCGCGCTTGAGCGTACACGGTAGCGGGTTGTTCGCGAGGTGTTGCGTGTGCGCGATTGAACCAACAAATATCCCGGGCAGCCGGTGGGCCATGCCGGGTGTCGAAAAGGAGCCCCACTCGTATGATTGATCAACTCCTCGAGATCCTACCGCAAGTCGTGACGATCTTGACGCTTGCGACCGCCATCTTTGTCACAAGCCTATGGCTGGGCACGGTATTGTGGGCCTTCCGCGATATCCGTTCCCGCACGCGCGATATCGTGGTGCAGATTCTGGCCACCTTTATGGTGGCAGTGTTGATGCTGCCGGGTCTGATTGTCTATTTCCTGATCCGCCCACGCGAGACGCTTTCGGAAGCGTACGAGCACGCCCTGGAACAAGAGGCGCTGCTCCAGGCGATCGAGGAGCCGGATGTATGCCCCGGTTGTGCGGCGAAGGTCCAGGATGACTTCATCTACTGCCCCTACTGCCATACACATCTGAAGAAGAAGTGCGTTGTCTGTGATGCCGTTCTGGCGCTGGATTGGAACATCTGCCCGTACTGCGGTGCATCGCAGGGCAGTCAGGTGGTCGAGCCGGTGATGGACCGTGAGGTCGAGGTGGCGCCGGCGGCTGAAGAGACGGCCCAGCTATAAGACCAGTCTGCGCTAGCAGACACTCTGTGCTATCTGACACCGGGACGATGCCGTCCCGGTGTTTCGTTTTCCATCGTAGTCCCGGTTGAGGAATTACGTCAGGTCGGCGTCCCGGACCGTGTGCACTTTGATCATGTTGGTGACCCCGTGGAGCTCCAGGGGAATCCCCGCGGTCAACACCACGTTGCTGGCGACGCCGGCATATCCTCGCCGGCACGTCGCTTGCACCATCCTCCGGAGCATCTCGTCCGTGGTATGGAAGGGATTCACCACAATCGGTATCAAGCCCCACATGAGTTGCATGCGACGGGCCGTGGTCTCAAACGGCGTCACGCCCAATACCGTGACCTTGGGGCGGTGGCGCGCTACCATGCGCCCGGTGCGCCCGGATTCTGTCGAACAACAGATGGCGGCGGCATTGGCGGCTCTTGCCAGTGTGACCGTCGCGCCACTGATGGCGCTGGTGATGATCTGCGCGCTGGGTTGATCGCAGTCGACCGGGAGATTGAGCAGCTGGTCAAAGGGGAACTCATCCGAGTTCTCAACCTGCACTGCGATCCTGGCCATCATCCGCACGGCTTCGACGGGATACTTGCCCACCGCGGTCTCCCCTGAGAGCATCACAGCGTCACTGCCATCAAGGATGGCGTTGGCGACGTCCGATGCCTCAGCGCGGGTAGGGCGCGGGAGCTCGATCATCGATTGGAGCATTTGCGTGGCCGTGATCACGGGCTTTCCCAACTCGTTGCAGAGGTGAATTATCCGCTTCTGGACCAGCGGAACCCGCTCCGGCGCAATTTCCACGCCGAGATCGCCGCGTGCAACCATTATGGCATCCGAGGCTCTGACGATGGCATCCAGATCCTCCAGGGCTTCAGGTTTCTCGATCTTGGCGACCAGTCCCGGGATCTGGTGGGGGTCTTCCCCAACCCGACGGGGCCCGTGTTCTGAGGCGTGGCCTTGCAGATAGTCATGCAGCACTCCTACGTCGGCTGCCGAACGCACGAAGGAGAGCGCCAGATAGTCAACGCCGAGATCCAGAGCCACGAGGGCGTCTTGTCTGTCTTTTGCGGTGAGTGCCGGGATGCGGAGCTGCACGCCCGGCAGGTTGACGCCCTTGTGAGATGTCAACATTCCCCCTACGCAGACGTGACAGGTCAGCCGTCCGGGCTCGGCCGACACGGACGTCAGTTCGAGTGTGCCATCGTCGAGCAGTAGGCGATCGCCGGCCGCAACATCTGCGAGAACATCAGGGTGGGGAAACGGAATCTCGTGCTGAGAATCAGTGACTGCACCGGATGTGAGAATGACGATGCTACCTTCGACAAGCTCGATCCCCTCCTCGGGCAGCGTGCCTACCCGGATTTTCGGACCCTGGAGATCCCCCATCAAGGCGACATAGCGGTTCTCCTGCTGCGCAATCGCGCGCACCATCTGTGCCGTGCGGCGTTTCTCCTCGCTGGTGCCGTGAGAGAAGTTGAGACGTGCTACGGTCATGCCGGCCTTGATCATCGCACGTATGACTTCGGGGTCGTCGGTGGCCGGGCCAAGGGTGCAGACAATCTTGGTCAGTGGCAAGGTTTTCTCCTTTCATCAAGGGACTACGAGTCCTGGTGGGCTCATCGCTCCACAGCGATTGTACTCTTATGTGTTGAGTTGTCTATCGATGGTGCGGATGCAGAGTTGGTTGTTGAAACCCCTTGACTGTGCCATAATGTGCAATGATTGCCTCAGACCAGGGCTTGAGCAAACGCTATGAAGACCTATACGCTTCCTGAGCAGGTGGTTGGGCGTCCCACAATCGGCATCGTGATGCGGGCCTTTAATCGGCCGGATTATGATATCTGGCTGGGGGCGACCCAGGCTGCCCAAGACCAGGGCCTCAACGTTGTCACCTTCGTTGGGCGTGAGATTGACTCTCCCCAGAGCCTGGAGAGACAAGCCAACGCCATCTACGAGCTCATCAGCGCCGAGAAGCTCAGTGGGGCTGTTGTGATGAGCAGCGGTCTGGGCCTCTATGTGGGGCGTGATGGTATGCAAGCGTTTTGTGCGCGATTGGGCAACCGTCCCCTGGTGAGCCTGCAGATGGAGCTGCCTGGCGTGCCTAGCATCCTGTCGGACAGTTACCGGGGGATGCGCGAGGTCATCGATCACCTGATTGAAGTTCATCACTGCCGGCGTATTCTCTATTTGCGTGGTCCCGTGACCCATCGCGGTGCACAGGAGCGTTACCGCGCCTATCAAACCGTGCTGGATGAGCATAGCATTGTGCTTGACCCGGACCTCGTGTGTCCTCCAAGTGCATCGTGGAGCAATGTTGTTGGTATCGGCCGGCTGCTCGGCGAATTGAGCCGGCCATCGTCCCTGGCCTATGACGCGATTGTCGGTGCCAGCGCCGGATTGGCTGTGGAGGCGATGACCTGGTTACACGTACACAGTATCCGGGTGCCGGAGGATGTCGCTGTGGCCGGGTTTGATGACTTCCCGATGCATGCCGGTGCGGTCCCTTCTCTGACCACGGCCCGCGTGCCTTTTGACGAGATTGGGCGTCGTGCCGTCGCTATGCTCAATTCCCAGATGCACGGCGGAGCTGTGCCGGCGGCGGTCACGATACCCGCCGGACTTGTGGTGCGGGAATCCTGTGGTTGCCCCAGCCGCAGGATCCTGCAGGCTAGTCTTCTGGATCATCCGTCAGTGGTTCAGACCCGCCGTGTCGGTGAGGAGGAACGGCTTGAGATTTGGTCCTCGGCTATTCCGCTGGAACTCCAGGTTCAGCGTGAGGCTGTCATCAGCGCGCTCTCCACGATCGCCAACAGTCAGGCAGAAGCTGATGCTGCGTTGTTGTCTGCTTTCATCCCCGCTCTGGTGGATGGGTTCATCGCGGATGTAGTGCAGCTGAGCACGGGGCGGCTTTCTGTGTCAGGTTGGCAGTCGGCGTTCGTGGCTGAGTTGGAGCAGGTGCTGACCCAAGCTGCCGGGCGACGCATCCCCATCGCTTGTTTCCAAGATATGATCTCTCATCTGCGTAAGGTGGCCTTGGAGACGCTGGGCAAGGGCATTGGAGGCGTGCCGCCGGCGGAGTCCTGGTTCGTGGTTGAGGATTTGCTCGGCCAGGCAAGGGTATTAGTTACCGAAACGGTCAGGCGCATGGACGTGGCCTCGGCTTTGGCCCGCAGCCAACACGTTGTGTTCCTGAACCGAATCCGACACGCGCTGACGACCGTGGCCGACCTGGATGAACTGGGCCGGACGCTCACGGAGCAGCTGCCCAAATTGGGGATCACCGGCTGTTATCTGGCGCTGTACGAGGATCCAGGCGAGCCTTTGGGGTGGGCCCGTCTACACTATGCGTGCTGTTCGGACAAGATTTTCCCTCTCCCCAAGGAGGGGATCCGGTTCCCGATCAAGAACCTGCTGCCGGCGGAGATCCTCGGGTGTCTAGCAGCAGAGGCTCCGTATCATCTTGTTGCCGAGCCTCTCTTTGTCCGCGACAAGCAGTTTGGCTTTCTTCTTATGACCGTCGGTTCGCGCGATCTCATCTTTGAGAACCAGCCGGATGATGCCACGGTCTACGATGCTCTGCGTAACTACATCAGCGATGCGCTGCGTGGAATACTTCTATATGAGCAGGCGCAGCAGGCGCGGCAGCAGGCTGAGGAGGCAGATCGGCTCAAGAGTCGCTTCCTGTCAATGGTGAGTCATGAATTGCGCACACCGCTCAACCTGATTGTGAGCGTGAGCGAAATGCTGCTCTGGGAGCAGAGCGGATCCCAGCAAGAGCTATCGCGCATTCACGCCAGCGCACAGCACCTGGATGGTCTGATTCGGGATGTCCTGGACCTGGCGAGCAGCCAGGTCGGACAATTGCGGTTGGTACGGGAGCCCCTGGATCTACATCAAACTTTGGGGATCGTCACTCAGATCGGCGCACAGATGGCCCAGGATAAAGGATTGCGCTGGGTGACCGAGATACCCGAGGTGTTGCCCAGTCTCTGGGGGGATAGGACCCGACTGCGGCAGGTCGCGCTCAACCTGGTCAGCAACGCCTTCCGGTTTACGTCGGAGGGCGAGGTCAGCTTGCGGGTTGAGAGTGCGCCGGGGTGGATCACGGTCTCGGTGCGTGACACCGGCATCGGGGTGCCGCCGGATGAACAGGACGTCATCTTCGATGAGTTCCGGCAGTCGGAGCGTACAGCCCAGCGGGGATTTGGTGGCCTGGGTCTAGGATTGGCCATCAGCCGGCGGCTGGTGAAGATGCACGGTGGCAAGATCGGTGTGCATTCGTCCGGCAAAGAAGGTGACGGCGCGACGTTCTACTTCTTGTTGCCCACAATGGCTCTGACGCAGCAGGTGTATAGCTCGAGCGATGAGAGGAGACGGGAGAAACGGCGTCGGGTCACAATCCTCTCATCCCAAGCCGGGAGTGCCGCGAATCTGAGTGCCTATCTCTCCGACCGCGGATATATCGTCGAGGAGATTCCTATCACGTATGCGCGCTCCTCAGATGACCCGGAGCCTTGGTTGAATCAGGTGCTGTTGAATCCGCCGGGGGCGGTGATCCTGGACTCGGAACTGGCGAAGGAGTATGGGTGGACGCTGATGCGACTGCTCAAGGAGAACCCAGAGACACAGAACGTTCCCGTACTTTTCTATTCGTTGTTGCAGGAGGACGACAGCGGCTCTATGCTCGCTTTGGATTACCTGGCCAAGCCGATGAGTGTGGATGATCTCACCCAGGTGCTTGACCGGCAGGGAATGATGTGCGACGGGGCGGGGAGCGATGCCTGCAGTGTCCCGACGATCCTGGTGGTTGACGATGAGCCCGGCATCGTGGCCACGCAGACGTGGCAGATCCAGTCTCAGCTTCCCCATGCTCGTGTTGTGCAGGCGAACAACGGCCGCCAGGCGCTGTCACAGATGGCTCAGACGCGCCCCGATTTGGTGTTACTGGACCTCATGATGCCGGAGATGGATGGGTTTCAGGTGCTGGTCGAGATGCAGCAACATCCGGAGCTTGGCGGTATCCCGGTGGTTGTGCTCACGGCCAAAACGCTCTCAGATGATGATGTGGATCGTTTGACGCTGGGCGTGACCACGGTGCTAGGGAAAGGACTCTTCAGCGCAGAAGAGACGCTGGAGCACATTGAGGCTGCGCTGCGCCGGAACAATCGCTCTGCAACGAAAGAGAGGCGGGAGATCGTGAAGCGTGCCATAGTCTACATCCACAGGCACTATGGCGAGCCATTGACGCGCAAAGATATCGCTCAGGGTGTCAGCCTCAGTGCGCGGCACCTGGATCGCTGCTTCCGCGAGCAGATGGGGATCACCCCTATGACGTACCTGAACCGGTTCCGCCTGCGCCAATCGCGGCGTTTGTTAGAGTCCAGCCCTCTGAATATCAGTGAGGTCGCAGCCACTGTCGGCTTTTCTGACAGCGGGTACTTCAGTCGTGTGTTCCGGCGGGATATGGCGATGTCGCCCTCTGAGTATCGCCGGACGCATCGTTGAGCGCACAGCATCCGTGCGGGACCGCCGCACCCCAGTGCGGCGGTCCCGCATACCCACGCCACCGTTCCCCGACATAGCTTGCGCTCGCGCTGTATCCCAGGGCTATCGCATTAGGCTTATGCCTCAAACCCACTTGTCATCCCGAGTGATCGACGGCGGCGGGGCCGCCGTCAAAACGCAGAGAAACAACACGATCCGAGCAGCAATGTTCAGAGAGGGTGCTATCGTGATTGCATAACCAGGGCGGCCCGGACTGATTTAGCGCAGTTATCAAGTAGACGTCATGTTCGCCGACGCGCGCCACGCAAGCATGAAAACACAGCGCGAATAGCAGAGCGGGCAAGATGCCCGCGGTCCGCAGAGCGAGATTTTCGAAATAGCACCTCCGGTCCCCTCTCCCATTCCGTCTGCGGAGGATGGGAGAGGGCGCGGGCTCAGAAGCCCGTTGGTGAGGGCTCTGCTGGGTTATTTTCGAAGTAGACGCCACGTTCGCTGGCGCACACCACGCAAGCATGAAAATACAGCGCAAAGAACGGCCCAAAGCCGCGATCGGGATCAGGTGAAGGGCTTTGGGCCGCCAGAACGCATCGCAGAAGGCTATTTTCGAAGTAGTGATCGCTGCCGGCCCCGCCGGCGGCGGTCACTCGAGTGACAAGTACTGTGCAGTCTGACTCCAAATGCGATAGCTAGCCGCTGTGGGCTCTGCTGTCGAGCGAGCTTCCCTGCTGTATCTGTCCAATCTGTGCATATGGCGCGTCCATCGCGTACAAGACAAACCGCCCGGTTTTTGATATGCTGATGAATGATAGTACAATAGGTTGGTTGACCCTACAATCGGCCTGACTCGGTTGAATAACCGGGCATCTTGGAGGTCAACGATGGCGGCGTTGAAGCCCAAGCTGATGCTGGTCGAGAATGATCCATATTTCATCTATTTGCTCAGGCTTTACGCTGAGCAGAGTGGCTTTTCGGTCGTCAGCACAAACTCCGGCCTGAGGGCGCTCTCCTTGGCGCAGCAGGAACAGCCTGCGATTATCGTCATTGAGTGGGATCTGCCGGAGATCACCGGACGGGAATTGTTGCGGGATTTGCGGTCTGAGCCCCTAACCCGGAATACACCCGTTGTGCTGTGTCTTTGGCCGGATAGCCACGGGCATTGTGATACTTCGGAAAGGGAAAGCGTGCTCCATAAGCCGATGCAGTATGAGGATTTCGTTAAGGCCCTGAAGGGGGTTGACGCTTGGCCGGAAGGCAACCCGGAGCGGCCACGATTCACGCCGACGTAGCTGTTGACCAACGTGGTCGCAGATAGCTGGGCACGGCGGCCTGCCCCCAAGGGGAGCTGGTCACCATGCAGATCACATCCCGGACCGTCGGGATTTGGCACTTAGTTCGCTGCTAGAGTCGATACGCTATCAGCACTCACGCCTTATACATCTAAGGAAGAGATTATGGCCCATGCTCAGTCCCTGGACAATGCGTCCGTCTTGTTAGAAGTCAACGATCTGAAGAAGTACTTTCCCATCAAGAAAGGGTTCTTCTCGACAAAGACGGTCGGCTATGTCAAAGCCGTCGATGGTGTGAACTTTTTCATTCGTAAGGGTGAGACATTTGGCCTGGTTGGTGAAAGTGGCTGTGGCAAGACGACTACCGGCCGGGTGGTTCTGCGTGCGTATGAGCCTACTGGCGGTGAGGTGTGGTTTGACGACCGCGACATGGGCCGGGTCAATGTGGCCGAGTTGGACAAACAGGGGCTCAAGGCCTTGCGCCGCAACACCCAAATGATCTTCCAGGACCCCTACTCCTCTCTGAACCCGCGTATGACGCTGCTCCAAATCGTGGGAGAGTCGCTTCTCGTCAACAAAGTCGCTCGTGGCAACGAACTCCAGGACCGGGTGGCCGAGCTCCTCAAGGTCGTGGGGCTGCGATCTGAGTATATGACGCGCTATCCTCACGCCTTCAGCGGTGGGCAGCGGCAGCGTATCGGCGTCGCTCGCGCGCTGGCGTTGAACCCTCAGCTGGTGATCTGCGATGAGCCGGTCTCGGCGCTGGATGTTTCAATTCAGGCTCAGACGCTCAACCTGCTCCAGGACCTTCAGGAGGAGTTCGATCTGACCTACCTATTCATCTCACACGATCTCAGTGTAGTCGAGCACATCAGCGACCGCGTCGCTGTGATGTATGTGGGCAAGCTTGTCGAGCACGCGAGTACCGAGGAGCTCTTCACCACCCCCCTGCATCCCTACACCGAGGCGCTCATGTCGTCTGTGCCGAAGCCGGATCCCAGGTGGCGGACCGAACCCATCGTACTGCCGGGCGACGTTGCCGACCCGGCGAACCCGCCATCCGGATGCTATTTCCATCCGCGGTGCAGCTATGCCAAGGACATCTGTGCAAAAGAGATGCCGCAGTTGCGGGAACTCAAAAAGGATCATTTCGTCGCCTGCCATCGTGCTGAAGAGCTGAGATTGGTCGGTGTTTTGGGAATGACCGACAAACTCTGAAATGACCGGCGGGATGGTGCTCATCCGTCCGGATTGGCAGATTCCTGCTGACCGACCAGGATTGAAGGAGGTGGTGTATTGCCAAAAGATCCAACGTGGTGGTGTTGTGTGAGCCGTGCAAAGGGAATTCCCGTTTCTGTTCCGTACGACAACCAAGAGGAGGTTGTAATCAATGAATCGGCGACATAAGTTAACGCGACGCCAGTTTCTGCAGATCTCAGCTTTGGCAACTGCTGGTGCGGTCGCGACCGCCTGCGGTCCCAAGGCCCCCACGGAGGTTGAGGAACCCGCAACTGAGCCTGAAGCGGACAAGCCGGCACCTACGGCTAAGCCTGAAGAGCCCGAGGCGACCAAGTTCAATGAAGCTCCGATGCTGGCAGCATTGGTTGCCAGTGGCGATCTTCTCTCCGTTGATGAGCGCCTACCGCTGAACCCCTACGTCTGTGCCGTCGCGGAGATGACCGGCAACTACGGCGGCACGATCCGCCGCGGCTTCAAGGGTGTGTCCGACCGTTGGGGACCCACGAAGCACATCGATCGCTCTCTGGTCTGGTATGATCAGGACCTCGTGCTGCAACCCCGCATTCTCGAGAGCTGGGAAGTGAGCTCTGACGCCAAGACCTACACGATGAAGCTGCGCAAGGGCATGAAGTGGTCCGATGGCTCCGACTTCACCGCTGCGAACTTCATGTGGTTCTACAATTACCATGTCAAGAACGAGGAGATCAGTCCTTCGGTCTGGGGCCCGTACAGCACGCGTGATGAGGAGGGCAACAAAGTGCTGTGTGGGCTTGAAACCCCCGATGACTACACCGTTGTGCTCAAGTTTGTGCACCCCAACCCAATGTTTATGTATAGCGCGACGCGCAGTAACAACGGCTTCTACTCCCCTGGCGAGTTCATGGCCCAATACCACCAGGAGTTGGTGGAGGACAAGGATGCCCTACAGGCCGCCGTCGACAAGGCTGGTTTCGGCAGCTGGACGGAGCTCTACGGGGATCGCAACTGGTGGTACCTGGATAAGGAGCGCCCCCAGGTCTATCCCTGGCTGGCCAAGAACTCGTTGGCGGAAGAGCTCTTTATCATGGAGCGCAACCCCTACTACTTCGCGGTCGATCCTGATGGGAACCAGCTTCCCTACCTCGATACCGTCTCACACCGCCTCTTCGAGTCTCCTGAGGTCTTCAACCTCTGGATCGTGAACGGTGAGGTCGACTTCCAGAACCGTCACGTTGCCTTGGACAACTTCACGCTCTTCAAGGAGAGCGAGGAGAGCGGTGACTACAAGGTCTTTGTCGGCAACAGCGCCGGGCACCAGGCTCTTCAGCTCAACCTGGCGACCAAGGACGATCAGTTACGTGAGTTCTTCAACGACCGCAACGTCCGTATCGGTATCTCCTATGCGATGAACCGCAGTGAGATGAACGAGCTGGTTTACAATGGCATGCTCACGCCGCGCCAATACAGCCCGCTTGAGCTCTCGCCCAACTTCTATCCGAAGCTGTCCGATGCTTACATCGCTTACGACGTGGCCAAGGCCAACCAGCACCTGGATGATGCAGGCTACACCGAGAAGGACGCCGAGGGTTTCCGGACGTTCAAGGACGGTACCTCGCTCAGCTTCATCATCGAGGGCACTGCCGAGACCGGCACCGCTGGTGAGGATGCGGCTCAGTTGGTCGTCAAGTACCTGGCGGATGTCGGTATCAAGGCCACCTACAAGTACTTCGAGCGCTCGCTCTACACCGAGCACTTCAATGCCAACGAGATTGAGGGAGCGTGGTGGGGCGGCGACCGCACGGTCGTGCCGCTGGCCCCCGGTGCCCCTATCTTCCGCGGCACGATGGTCGACCGCCCGTGGGCTGCCGGCTACGGCCTTTGGTTCAACAGCAATGGGACCGATCCCAACGGCGTGGAACCGCCCGCGGGGCACTTCATCTGGGATATCTGGGACATCTGGGCCAAGATCTCGGTCGAACCCGATCCCGACAAGCAAAACAGCTTGTTCGAGGAGATCCTGGATATCTGGGCTGAGGAGATCCCGATGGTCGGCTTGCTGGGAGCCTCGCCTGCCCTGATCATCGTCAAGAACGGTTTCCGCAACTACTTGCCCGGTATGCCCATCGATGATACCACCGGTGATGAGCACCTGCTCCAGACGGAAAGCTACTTCTGGGAAAATCCTGAGGAGCATATGGGGTAGTTGTTTCATAACGTGATAGTTAGCATCATGTGTGGTGCTAACTATCACGTGTGATGTCCGCATCACACGTGATCCGGAGGGCGTGCCCTCTGTGGCTGCGCCGCAGGCGTGCGCCCTCCGGTTTTCGGCATGAGGGACAAGGAATGGGGGATATGGGGTTGAAGCCTCACTCACCGCTCCTTATTCCAGATTCCTTATTCCCTATCCCGTTTTGTGGGAGGGCTCTATGATAGTGTATATCATCAAACGAATTGGAATGATGATTCCTACTCTGATCATTATTTCGATGGTCTCCTTTGTTATTATCCAGCTTCCCCCGGGCGACTACTTGACCTCGTATGCGGCCAACCTGCGCCAGGAAGGTGATATGGTGGATACGGATGAGCTGGAGATGTTGGCGGAGCGCTACGGGCTGGGCCAGCCGATTTATGTGCAGTACTGGAAGTGGGTTAGCGGTATCATCCTGCGCGGCGACTGGGGACAGTCGATGGAGTGGCGCAAACCGGTGAAGGATCTGATCTGGGAGCGTATGGCGTTGACGGTCTTCCTTTCCCTGATCTCGATTCTGGTCAGTTGGTTTGTCGCCATACCGGTCGGGGTCTTCTCGGCCACACACCAGTACTCAATGCCAGATTATCTCTTCTCCGCCCTGAGTTTCATCGGTGCCGGCACGCCGGGGTTCATGATCGCGTTGGTGATCATGTGGATCGCTATGCGGCAGTTTGGGCTGAATGTCGGCGGGCTTTTCTCCCGGGAGTACATGGTCGAGCCCTGGAGTTTGGCGAAGTTCGTCGACTTGATGAAACATGTGTGGATGCCGGTTGTAGTCATCGCGTTGGGCAGCACGGCCGGCAGTATCCGGACTACGCGTGCAAATGTGTTGGACGAGTTGCAGAGGCCCTATGTGGAGACCGCGCGTGCCAAAGGCCTGCGCGAGCGCAAGCTAATCTGGAAGTATCCCGTCCGGGTGGCGATGAACCCCTTCTTCAGCACCGTGGGATGGACGCTGGCAAGCCTGATCTCCGGGCAAACGCTGGTGGCCGTGGTGTTGAGCCTCCAGACAACCGGCCCTATGATGCTGCGTGCGCTGACGTCGCAGGACATGTATCTGGCCGGCAGCTTCCTACTGTTGCTCAGCACGCTGACGGTGTTGGGCACGCTGATCTCCGACATCCTGTTGGCGTGGGTTGATCCGCGCATCCGCATGGGGAGCTAACGATGACGGATACACCAGAAGACACCAGGCCCTCAGATTACGAAGAACTCCATGCCATCTCCGATATCCCGGAGGATTATCCTGCCCCGGTAGAGTCGGAGGAGGTCCTGGAAGCTGCGGCCGATGCCGCGACCGAGGTCGGGGCGGAAGAGGAGCGCCTCTACGTTGCGAGCCAGTGGCAGTTGACGTGGTGGAAGTTCCGCAAGCACCGGATGGCGCTGGTCGGGGGTGCGATCCTGATTGTATTTTATCTGATTGCTCTCTTCTGCGAATTTGTGGCTCCCTACGATCCTGCCGCTTTCTTCGCTCAGTACAAGTTGGCGCCGCCGACGGCGATTCACATTGTTGACTCGGAGGGAGCACTGCGTGCCCCCTTTGTCTATGGGCGGATTCGCGACCGGGATCCTGAGACCCTGGCCTATATCTATGATGATGACACAAGCGATATCCACCGCATAAAGTTCTTTGTCCACGGCACCCCTTACAAGATGTGGGGACTCAGGGAGATGGATTTGCATCTGTTCGGCATCGATGCTCCGCGTGAGGAACAAAGCATTCTGGTCTTTGGTACAGATCGATTGGGGCGCGATATCTTCTCGCGCCTCTGTTACGGTGGCCGGATTTCGCTCTCGATCGGTCTGGTGGGTGTCTCCCTGAGCCTGTTTCTGGGAGTCTTCCTCGGAGGCGTCTCCGGCTACTACGGGGGCCGCGTGGACACGATTATCCAGCGTGTGATCGAGTTTATCCGCACTATGCCCAGCATCCCGTTGTGGATGGCACTGAGTGCCGCGCTGCCGCCGGATTGGCCGGTGATCAGGGTCTACTTCGGGATCACGGTGATCCTTTCCCTGATCGGCTGGACCGGGATGGCGCGCGTGGTGCGCGGTCGCTTTCTGGCTCTGCGCGAGGAGGACTTTGTGTTGGCAGCGCGTCTGTGTGGCGCCGGAGAGGTGCGTATCATTCTCCGCCATATGGTACCCTCTTTCCTCAGCTACATTATTGCCAGTGTGACGCTCTCTATCCCCCGTACGATCCTTGGTGAGACCGGTCTGAGCTTCATCGGGTTGGGGCTGCGGGCACCGGCAATCAGTTGGGGCGTTTTGCTCCAAGAGGCGCAGAATGTACGATCGTTGGCTCAAGCTCCCTGGGTCTTTGTTCCGGCAGTCGCCATCGTGCTGACCGTCTTCGCGTTCAATTTCCTGGGGGATGGGCTGCGTGACGCGGCGGATCCGTACGCGCGGTAGGGTAGTTAACAGTTGGCAGTTTACAGTTGGCAGTTGACGAGACAGAGAACTGGAAACTGGAAACTGGAAACTGATAACTTCAGTTAGGAGCTGCAAGTGGACGATTCGAACCTGCTTGTTGAAGTGAAGGATCTAGAGACCTATTTCTACCTCGACGAGGGTATGGTGCGAGCGGTGGATGGCGCCCAGTTTGATATCTACCGCGGAAAGACGCTCGGGGTTGTGGGGGAGAGCGGCTGTGGCAAGAGTGTGACGGCGCGGTCGATCATGCGCATCGTCCCGAAACCCGGCCGGATTGTTGGGGGGCAGATCCTCTACCACAGGGCCTCAAACGGGCATGGTGAGGAGGTGCTCGACCTGGCGAGCCTGGCGGCACAGGGCGACCGCATACGGAGCATCCGCGGTGCTGAGATCGCCATGGTCTTCCAGGAGCCGATGACCTCGCTGAGCCCGGTGCACACTATCGGCAACCAGATCGCCGAGGTGATCCTGCTGCACCAGGGCGTCTCGAAAAAGGAGGCGCGGGAGCTGTCCATCGAGATGCTCGACCTGGTGGGCATGCCCTTGCCCAGCCGGACGATCGATCAGTACTCCCATGAGCTGAGCGGCGGCATGCGGCAGCGGGCCATGATTGCGATGGCGCTCTCGTGCCGTCCGAGCTTGCTCGTGGCCGACGAACCCACGACGGCGCTCGACGTGACGACGGAGGCGCAGATCCTCACGCTGATGCGCCGGTTGCAGGATGAGATGGGGATGGCGATCATGTATATCACGCATAATCTCGGCGTGATCGCACAGATGGCCGAGGACGTGGTGGTGATGTACATGGGCGAGGTCGTCGAGCAAGCTGATGTCGACACGATCTTCCACGACCCGGTGCACCCCTATACCAGCGCGTTGCTGCAATCTATTCCCCGCCTGGGACAGAAGCTGGGCGAGGGCCGGCGCCTTGCATCGATCCGTGGTATGGTGCCCGATCCCTACGCTCTGCCCAAGGGCTGCAAGTTCCATCCGCGCTGCGGCGCCTTCAAAGCCGGTCTGTGCGATCAGATCGAGCCGGAGATGCTCGAGGTGTCACCGGGACACCGGGTGCGCTGCTTCCTGGATGCGAAATTGGGGTAGGTCCGGATTACGAGACTGGAGACAGACGCATCGCGCACACCCTCGGGTCGCAGGTGACCGCACTGGGATGTATGCGCTCATCAAACCATGAAAATCCTCCTGGCTTTTCCCCCCCACTGGGCGCCGGTGATGCCGCACCTGGCGTTGCCGATGCTCACTGCCTTTCTGCGTTCCAAGGGATTGGACGTTGTCCAACGTGACCTGAACGTTGAGGTCTTTGATACAATTCTCACGCGGCGGTATCTGGAGGAGGCTTTGGCGCGGCTCGCGTCGCTCCCCACTCGAGGGCGGTCACCTGCGGCGGACGCGATCATCGCGCGTGGCCCGCAGCTGGCGGCGGAGGTCGAATCGGCCAAAGCTGTGATGCGTGACAGCCGGTTTTTTGACGGACGTACCAGCCGGCGCGCATTCCTCACGTTGGTTCAGAGCCTGGAGCTGGCCTCTCTGCCGTTTGCACCGTTTGATCTGCAGTTCACCCGCTTTACCTCACCGGTACCTGTGGACCAGAGCCGGGATCTGCTTCAGGTGGTCGGCGATCCGGCGCGCAATCCCTTTGTCGAGATCTTCCGGAAGGGTATCCTGGAGGAGATCACCGGCGATCCGCCGGACATCGTCGGGATCTCAATCCCGACGATGGATCAGATGATGGCAGGGATGACGCTAGCGTGTATGATCAAAGAGGCCACGTTGCCCTGTCACGTCACGATCGGCGGCCCGCACATATCGATGTTGCGGGAGGTG
>JAGHDT010000444.1 GCA_021159805.1 Anaerolineae bacterium | reverse complement strand
ATCCACGGCTGTCTTGACAACATCGCGGACAAAGGCGATGACCTCAGGATTCGTCGGGTCCAACGCCCGCCCGACAAAGCTGGAGACCAACCCCGTCTTGACCGGACGGCCGTGCTTCCCTGTCAGCAGCCAGTCAGGGTGCACGCGGGCAGCTTGCGATGAGCGCTCCACAACCAGCGGCGCCAACCACAGACCCGGCTCGAAGCCGGACCCGCGAATACGATCCGCCAGCCACGACAGCGAATGCGGAAAGCGCTCATTGCGGCTTGCCCAGTCACCCCATACACTCTGGTAGCCATCATCCAACTGCAGTACTCGCAGCGGCACCTCGTCTGCCAACAGTGCCGCAGAAGCTAGATTCTCCATCACATCAGACTCGCTGACGTTGTTCCCGTACATGTACCACGAGCACCACCCCGTGGGTGTCGTGCGCTTGAGGGAGACCGACATCTGCCGAGCCACGGCGTGCGAGTATTGGGCGAAGGGATCACTATTGGGCAGGGGCACCCACTCCAGATAGTACCATTCGGAGTGCTGGGACTCACCGACAGCGAGGGGGATATCATCCAACTGGGTCTGCAGCATAACTTGGAGGTGTCCGGGCCGCAGATCCGCCCACATCTGGCCGAACTGATCGGCGGTGGAAGCGATCCCCCCGACCAACGCTTCGCGCGGGGTGATGACGGCACCCACAGTTTCGCTCCAGAAACGGTCGGGCTGTCTGGCCCAAGGCGTTCGTCCATTGTGGATCATGGCCCCCCGGAGCCAGCGCTCGGGGAGCGAGGGAGTGAAATGACTGGACCCGAGCGGACGATATCCAGCCGGAGTCCAGGATTGCCATCCATTGACGTAGAAGCCTGAGGGCGCAGCCGCCGTGGTGATCCCCTCAGGGGGTGTCCTCACGAAGAGCCGACGCAGCCCGACAGGATCAGTTCCCACATTGACAACTGACAGCTGGAAGAGGACGAACGGCCGGCAGGAATAAAGCCGAACGCGCAGCGACAACGCGAGTCCGAGGGTCTCCTGGTAATGGATCTGGAGTTCGTCCGCCTCACCGTGAGCGTCCTGCACCTTCTCCTGCACAGCGCGCCCCGCGGTGAGCTCGGCCGACGTGATCGTATGGATGCGATTGTGCCGCACAAACTCGACGCCGGGTCCGGCTTCGAGATATCGTCCGGGGCTCTCAAGGCGGAAAACGCCTCGCTGAGGCTGCCAGGAAAGCTCAAAAGAAGGACTTTGCAGCAAATGGCGTCGCACGATCTCCCATTCCCCCTCTGCTATGAGCAGGCTTAAGATTCTTCAGCAATACTGATATGCAGTTCCTTGAGCTGTTCCGCGGGCACCTCGGCCGGCGCATCCGCCATCAAGTCCGTGGCCTGCGACGTCTTCGGGAACGCAATCACCTCGCGGATGTTGGTCTCGTCGGCCAGAATCATCACCAACCGATCAATGCCGGGCGCGATCCCCCCGTGGGGCGGCGCGCCATACGAAAAGGCTTCCATCATATGGCCGAAGCGCGCCTGCGCATCAGCCTCTTCGTATCCGAGCATACGGAAGATATCCGATTGGATCTTGGGATCGTGCACACGGATGCTGCCGGAGGCAATCTCCCAGCCGTTACACACCAAGTCATAGGCGTCGGACAACACCGCCAGTGGATCAGCCATCATCTCATCGTACGTGTTGGGGCGCGGCATTGTGAAGGGATGGTGCACGGCTTCCCACCGCTGCTCTTCCTCATTGCGCTCGAACATCGGGAAATCCAGCACCCATCCGAAGGCAACCACGTCGGGATCCACCAGATCCAGGCGGTCACGGAAGGTCAGCCGCAGGGCCGACAGCGAGGCCGCGACGACCTTGGCATCTGACGCCACAATGCAGACCAGATCACCCTCCGAAGCCCCCGTCGTCTCGGCAGTGGCGGTAAGCTCATCTTCAGTAAGGAACTTCGCCGCAGAGCCCTTCACCGCACCAGCGGTGTACGCCAGGGTGACCAACCCCCTCGCCCCTTCACGCTTGGCGATGTCGGTGAGCTCGTCGATCTCGCGCCGAGTGTAGTCGGCACATCCAGGCGCCACAATGCCCTTGATCTTGCCGCCGGATGCCGCCGTCGCACTGAAGACGCGGAAGTTGCTCCTTTCCAGGACGGGCGTAAGGTCCACCAGCTGCATCCCGAAGCGCAAGTCGGGCTTGTCCGTGCCGTACATCTCCAAGGCCTCAGCATAGGAGAGGCGAGGGAAGGGCAAAGGCACGTGCTTCTGAGGCGTGACCGCCGGGATCAGCTCAGCAAAGATCTCCTCAATAAGGTCCAGGACATCATCCCGGTGCACGAAAGACATCTCCAGGTCCAGCTGAGTGAACTCCGGCTGGCGATCACCCCGCAGATCCTCGTCGCGGAAACAGCGAGCGATCTGGTAGTACTTCTCATAGCCCGCCACCATCAACAGTTGCTTCAGCTGCTGGGGCGACTGAGGCAGTGCGTAAAAGCGTCCGGGGTGGATGCGGCTCGGAACCAGGTAGTCGCGTGCGCCCTCCGGCGTCGACTTGAAGAGGTACGGTGTCTCAATCTCAAGAAAGCCCCGTGAATTCAGGGCCTGGCGCAGGAACTGCACAGTCTCGTGGCGCAGGATGATATTGCGCTGTAGTCGCGCGCGGCGCAGATCGAGGTAGCGATACTTGAGCCGCAGCGCCTCGTCAACCGGGGAATCATCATAAATGTAGAAGGGCGGCGTCTTGGCGGTGTTGAGAATCCGGACAGCGTGAGCCTCGACCTCGACATCCCCGGTAGGCCAGTCGGGGTTCACCTGGTTATCGGGCCGCTGGCGCACGGTGCCCTCCACCTGAATAACGAACTCGCTCCGTGCCTGCGCGGCAGCCGTCTGGGTTTCCTCGGGGGACTCGCCGCTGACGACAACCTGCACGAGACCGCTCCGATCACGCAGCACGATGAAGATCACACCACCGAAGTCGCGGCGCAGGTGAACCCATCCCGCCAACGTCACGGATTTCCCAACATCCTGGGGTCTGAGTGCGCCACAACTGTGAGTCTTGAACATAAACCTGGCCTCCTCCACTGAATGACTGGCGGCACTATACCACGGGAGCCGCTTACCAGCAAGGCGGGCGAGGCGCAGGCGAGGATGGGGGATAAGCCGCGAAGCCAGCGGATGCCGCTGCCGGATCACGGTGCTGTACAAAATGGGTTTGTTTCGCAAAACGCCCCCCCCTCAGCCTTGGACCTTGGTGGTCTTATCGCCGGTGACGTCAGCGTGGCACGGGAGCACGACGGGCTCGCACCCGCCACGGCGCCAGAGGCACCCCAAGCGTGCGCCCAGTTGGCGCCCAGTTGGCGCCCGGTTGCTGTCCGATAACGCATTTTGGTGCGGTCACCCCTACAGGGGACCTCCCGAGATAGACCTTTTGTTCTATTGTACCAGACCCGGGAGGAGGATTCAAGGATGGAGGCGGGGCAGATTGCACTGGGCTATCAAGTAACCAGATTCCTACGTGGTTTTGGCCCCGCGCATGAAATGCTCCCCACGCGCCGGCCGATCGAAGTGCCGGCAGAAGACGCCCCGCCGGGGACGTCTCTACCGGAGAGGGATTGTACAGACGTCGCGCCGAAAGACGGCGTTGTAGCACGTCTT
>JAGHDT010000363.1 GCA_021159805.1 Anaerolineae bacterium | reverse complement strand
TGCAAGCAGAGGTTGTACCGGTCGAGCCCGAGTTGGTAGAGGCGAAGACATTGATTGCCGAACTGCCGGGGGCCGCTGTTGAGGCTGCGCAGGTAGAGCCGGCTGTTGGGGAGCCTGAAGCTGTGGTCGAGGAAGAGCTGGGGGCCGGTGAAGATGCTGGCGCCTGGTTGTCTGAGCTTTCACCCGAGAAGGCGTCGGAACTGGCGGCTCAGCTGGAGTCCGAAGGCCAGGTAGCGGTGCCGGACCAGGAGAGCGAGCGAGGTTACTTCGGGTGGTCGGCTTTTGGTGGACAGCCCGAGGAAGTGCCTGCACCGCCCGCAGCGTCAGAGGTAGGTGCCGCCGACGAGTCCGCGGAACCTGAGCCCGCACTGCCTGATCTCCCAGCCGTTGAGCCGGAGGTCGCGCCCGCAGAGCTCGCAGAGGCTGTGGCCCCACCTGCTGAGGTGGCAGAACCAATCGTTGAAAAGCTTGCAGTCGTGGAGCAACCGGCGACAGCTGAGGAGCCGGTGATGGAGGCTGAAGTGCCGCCATCTGAAGCACCGGCCACCGCCCCTGTGAGCGAGCCCGTTGAGGCAGCAGCCTCAGCGGCGGCGGAGAAAGTGCCCGCGCCTGCCGAGATACGGCCCGAAGCCGAACCGTCTGCGGTGACGGCTGAGGACTTGGATGAGATGCGCGCCTATACGAAGCGTAAGCGATCGGATCACGCGGCGCGTCTGTCGCTGGCACGAGCGCTATGGCACGCGGGCGAACTCCAGGAATCGATGCAGAACTACGGACGATTGATCAAGTCCGGAGCTCGATCTGATGAAGTGATGGCTGATTTGGAGCAGTATGTGGAGTCTGGACCCTCCAACGCCAGTGTGATGCGGACCTTCGGCGATGCTTATATGAAGTTCGGGGATCTGGACAAGGCGCTGGAGATCTACAACCGCGCTATGGATCTGCTGTAGACTGGTCAAACAACAAGAGGGCCTCGTCGAGGCCCTCTTGTTGTTTCCCGTGTATGGCTAGAACATCACGTCTTCGTCGGTGCGCTTGTAGGACACAATCTCGTCAGGACTGAACCAGTACGCGATCTCCTGGGCGGCCTCTTCGACGTTGCCCGAAGCGTGAACCAGGTTCTTGGTCGAGCGCTTTTCCAAGCTTGAGATCGTATTTGAGTCGATAGTGTAGTCCCCGCGGATCGTGCCGGGCTCCGCGCGCGACGGGATGGTGAAACCGATCATCCGGCGCACTGCCGTGATGGCGTGGACGCCCTCGAGCACCATGGCGACCACAGGCCCTGAGGAGACGTAGTCCACGAGCCAGCTGAGCACCATTGAGCCGATCTCAAAGGGGTCTTCTGTTCCCAGGACCTCGTTGACGTCCATACCAAACTGCTCGAAGGAATCCAGGGTCTTCTTCCCCATACCCCGGATCCACTCATCCGGCCCTGAATAGTGCCCGGCTGCCTTTTCCGGCGTGGGGTGTATGATCTTCATCGCCACGATCTTGAGCCCGGCGCGCTCAAATCGTCCGATAATCGCACCGACGAGCCCACGGGCGACGGCATCGGGCTTCAGAAGGACCAAACTTCGTTCCTGCTTGATTGACTTCGCATCCATTAACATCCTCCTATCTATCAGCACAGCACAAGCTGAAGCCCACCATTGGCTTCAGCTTGTGCAATGCACGATCGTGCTGTTGGGTGAGCTAACCGAACTTGTAGGCGACGCCAAAGCCGCCGCGTGGCAGGACCCAACCGATATTAGTGTACGGGCACCCTATACGGCAGCTGCCACATTCAACGCAGCTCTGATAGGCCACCTGGATCTTGCCATCGCTGCCCAGCGTGTAAACGCCTACCGGGCAGAAATAGAGGCACGGCTTGTGCTCACAGCGCATGCAGACCTCGTGCTCTTCGATCCAAAGGTGGGGCTCTTCTTCGTCGATGAAGTACTTGAGCGTGATCAGCAAATCATCAACATAGACGTCGGGAAGGGATTCCTTGAGGTGTTCCGAGAGCTGCTTGGGTACGAACGCATCTCCTGTTTTCATAGCCATTGTATCACCATCCCATCACTGCGCGTGCCATCGAGAGGATATCTCCGGCCGCCTTGATCAGAGACCGACGATTCGTCAGTCCACTCAGCATTCCCTTGAAGAGCTCCTGCTTCGGCTTGCCGTAGGCAGTGAAGAACTGCCCGATAGCGTCATTCACGAAGTTAGGATAGACATCCATGAACTGCGGATGGGTCTCCAGGAACTTGGAGAAGCCGCGATATTGCTTCAGATCCTTCAGGATAAAGCCCTCTTTGAGCCGATCCTCGTATCTCGACGTGACTCGTTGGCTGAAATCACCGCGGCTATGCGCCTCGATGGCGGTTTCGCCCGCGAGCTTCCCGGCGATGATAGCCATGTTCGTGCCTTCCCAGTGGAGGGCGTTGACCATCGCTGCTGCGTCGCCGGCGACCATGGCACCGTCGGTGTACAACTTCGGCATGGCCTTGTACCCACCTTCCGGGATGAGATGTGCGCCGTACTCGAGAAGTTGACCTCCCTCTACCAAGGGGGCGATCGCCGGGTGCTGCAGATAGCGCTGCAGGATATCGGCGGGCCGCAGACGATACTCGACCAGGACATCCAGCATCACGCCCACTCCCC
>JAGHDT010000234.1 GCA_021159805.1 Anaerolineae bacterium | reverse complement strand
GAGCACATGGCGCTCTATCCGAAGGTTCGAGATATCTCCCTCAAGGCCTACAAGGGCGAGATTGTGGGAATCGGCGGGCTTGAAGGTCAAGGACAGCCAGAGTTCATCCGCGCGCTCTTGGGCGTGACGCGCCCCGAGGAAGGCACGATTCACTATATGCGGAAAGAGGTGCGCTTTCACTCTCCCGCCGACGCCGTGAATCACGACATTGGCTTCATATCAGGCGAGCGCAATCGTGAAGCAATATTCCCCGACCGCTCCGTGGCGGAGAATCTCTTCGCGGGCCGTGCGGCCAAAGGAGCGCTGTTCAGATACCTGACCACCAAGGTGGTTCGGGATTTCGCACAGGGCGCCGTGGAAAAGTACAACATCGTAGTTGGCTCGCTAAGGCATCCGGCCAGTTCGCTCTCTGGAGGCAACCAGCAGAAACTGGTAGTTGCCCGGTGGATCGCCGTGAACCCCACACTGCTGCTTCTCGATGACCCTACCAAAGGCGTGGACATTCTGTCTCGTCGCGAGATTCACAAGATACTGAAGCAGTGTGCGGACGAGGGAATGACCATCATCCTCTCCTCTAGCGAGAATGACGAGCTTCTCGAGATCGCGGACCGTGTGTACCTCTTTTACGAAGGCCGCGTGAGCGGCACGCTCTCAGGCGCCTCCAAGACGCCCGAGCGGCTGGTCGCGGCGATGATGGGTATGACACGTGAACAGAACGGTGCCACAAGGGAGGCGAGGCGAGCATGAGCAATGCCAAACGGCTGTTCTTGCACTTTCGGCGTACCCCCGCATTTGTCGGCTTCACCCTATTTGTCTTTGTGCTGGTGCTGAACATTGTCGTGCAAGGACCCACGCAGTTCTTCAGCTCCAGGAGTCTGAATACGCTCTTCTCAAAAAACATGCCGCTGCTGTTGACGACTATGGCTATGGCCCCGCTGTTGATCTCCGGCACGCTGGACATTTCCATCGGTATACAACTCGCGCTAGTCAACGTGGTCTCCATCATGGTGTTTCAAGAGTGGGGCGTCTCCCTGTACGTTGGCTTCTCGATGGGCATGTTGGCTTCTCTTGCTGTGTCTGCGCTGTGCTGGGCCCTCGTGTCTGTCGTGCGTCTGCCATCCATGCTTGCGAGTTTCGCACTCATCTATGTCGTGCGTGGTGTCAACGTCTTGATCATGAACAAACCCCAGGGCAAAGTACCCGAGGCGTTCTACAAGACATACGATTCGCTCATCGGCGGCGTAATCCCCTTCTCAGCGCTCATCCTGTTGTTCGTATTATTGATCTGGCTCTATCTCATGCGCACCAAGTTCGGCCGCAACATCTATGCCGTGGGCGGCAGCCCGCGCAACGCGTTTGCGGCGGGGATCAACCCGGTATGGGTGCAGTTCCAGGCGTCTATGATCAAGGGTGTGATCACTGGTTTGGCCGGCATCAGCCTGACACTGATGACGGCCTCGGGTAACCCGCTGCAAGGAGAAGCTTACGGACTTCGCGCGTTGTCAGCCTGTATCATCGGCGGTCTGGGCTTCGGCGGTTGGGGCTCTATGGCCTGCGCGGTGTTTGGCGCGGGTTTTCTGGTGACGATCCAGAACACAGTCTACTATTTCTTCAACCTGCTCTATCGAATCATCCCTGGTTTCACTGTAACTTCCTACTGGCAGAATCTCGTCTCCGATATCATCATATTCTTCGGATTGTTGATGACCATTGTGACGGCAAAGGAGCAGCGAGAGGCTCTCAGACAGGGGTTTGTCAAACAGTTCAAGGGAGGCGAGAGTGCTACCCAATAGGTTCGAAGCGAGAATGACGGCGGGTCAAAGGATCCACGTCTTCATACAGAGTAGTCCCGCGCGCATGGCAGTGATTATCTCTGTGGTCCTCTTTGCTATCACCGTCGCGATCAATCCTAGATCCCTTAACATGGCTGCTCTTGGCTCCATTCTGCTCCTAACCCTGGTCTTGAGCTTTGCTTCGGCGGGTCAGACAATAGTGCTGATAGGAGGCGGGTTGGATTTCACGGTGGGCGCTGTCATGTCTTCAGCGGCGATCCTGACCACCTACGTCATGAATGGACAAGACGGCAGGTTTCTTCTTGTGTTCGCCCTTGCCATAGGAATGGGGATCGGGGTCGGACTACTGAATGGCATATGTTCCGTTAAGATTGATCTTCCGCCCATGATTGTGACGATGGCCATCAGCAACGTGGTGACTCGTATGCAATACGTGTTGACGCAGGGGAGCCCCGGCGGCTATGCTGGACCGAAGTTTGTCGGCTCGGTCATCAACAAGATCTGGGGCTTTATTCCCTCGCTCACGCTGTATGCGCTGCTGTTGGTGCCGCTGGTGTTCTTTCTGCTCAACAAGTCGCGCTTTGGAAAGCAGCTTTACATGATGGGCAACAACCCCACCGCCGCGCACCTCACCGGCGTGAAGACCGACAAGATCCGCATTCTTATGTATGTCTTCTCGGCCGTGCTCTCCGCCTTTGCCGGCATGCTGGGCGCGGCCTATATGGGCACAGCCCGCTGCCAGATATTCGACGAGTACGCGTTCAATTCGCTGGTGGCGGTGATCGTGGGGGGAACAGCCTTTACCGGGGGCATCGGCAGTTTCGCCGGCAGCATCGCCGGTGCGCTGCTCATGATCGTGTTGAGCAACGGGCTCACGGTGCTTGCACTGTCTCAGCCAGTGCGCAACATCGTGCAGGGCGTGGTGCTCTTGCTGCTGCTCATCGTCTACAATCGTGAGAGGGCGGTGCGCCAATAGACAGAACGAATCGGACGAGCCCAGGTCAACCCGCGATCTGACTGCTCGCATATCAGGCGCGGGTTGGCTTTTGCCCAGGCAACTGCTTCGCCAACCACAAGGGATAGGCGCTACGGTGCAGTGGAACTGAACCCGATTGGGATCACGACAGCTCTCATTCGTTGAAGTGAGGCGTGTGTGTCGGGTTATGAACTGACCCCGCAGCGGTTTCCACTATCAACCTTGACAAGAGGACGGTAGGGGAATCGTTCAGGGGGGCCTATTACGCGCATAATAGGCCCCCCTGAAGAGAAAATCGAGCGGACGGCGCTCTTCCACCATCTCTGGCTAGTAGCCCAATCCGACGTCCGTTTGGTACCCCGGAGAGGACTTGAACCTCTAACCTTGTGCTTAGAAGGCACTTGCTCTATCCAATTGAGCTACCGGGGCGCGCTCCCTATTTCCGCAAGATCGGTCGCAATCCCAACCG
>JAGHDT010000356.1 GCA_021159805.1 Anaerolineae bacterium | reverse complement strand
GCCCAGAAGACGGTGCCATCTTTGCGGACGGCGCGGGCTTCGAACCGGGTCGTGGGCTTCGAACTTCGCCAGATTTCGTTGACATCGTCGCGATCGTCCGGGTGAACGAAGCCGAGCATTTCCGACCGCGACATGGCCCGGAGTTCTGCGTCGGTGTAGCCCGTCAGGTCGCAGAGGACCTGATTGGTGAAGATCAGCCGCCCACGTTGGAGGATGAGCAGGCCCTGGAGGCTGTTGTTGGCAAGTGCGCCATAGGCGGTCTCGGCGTTTCGGAGTCGCGCGTTCTCTGCATGCAGGCGGCGGGTGACCTCGTCGAGCTCCGCCTCGCGTGTGGTCAGGCGCTCCGTCAATGCCAGAAGTTCTGCCCCGCGCCGTGAGGGGGACAAGTCCGCGGCACCTCGGTCGCAGCGAGGGTGACCGGGTCTCTGGCTGGGCATTTATCACGCCTCCGGAACGTCCGGCGCAGCAGGGAGTGAGAATGTGAATGTGCTCCCCACATCAAGGGCACTGGTCGCCCATATTCTACCTCCGTGGGCCTCCACGATGCCTCTACAGGTTGTGAGACCCAGGCCCGTACCGCTGATGTGCTCTGTGGCTTCCCCCTTAACACGATAGAAGCGCTCGAAGATCAGGTCAAACTGATCCTCAGGGATGCCGAGGCCAGAGTCGGAGATGCTGAATAGCACCTTGTTGCGTTTGCGGTATCCCCGGATATCGATTGGACCGCCGCCGGGGCTGTATTTCACAGCGTTATCCAAGAGATTGTGGAGGACCTGGTCGATGCGGACCGAGTCCGCAATAACGATCAGAGGATCCTCCGGAAGATCGAGGGTGAACTGGTGGCTGGGGATCTGCTGCTGAGCTTCATCGAACAACCGTTGCGCCAGAGTGCCGAGGTCCATCGGGATAGAATCCAAGACCAGCTGGCCGGCCCCAAGCTTACCCAGATCCAGGATGCCATCAACGAGACGGGAGAGGCGGTCGGTCTGTGCGATGATGTCGCTCAGGAAGTCCTTCTGGGTTGTGGGGTCAAGGTCAATGTCATCCCGCAGTAGTGTGGAGCATGTCATCTTGATCAAGCCCAGCGGGCTGCGCAGGTCGTGGGAGAAGCTGGCCATTAGGTCGGCGCGCATCTGGTCGAGTTGCCGCAACATGTCCACCTCGGCGGCCTCTCGGGTCAGGCGCGCAGTTTCGACGGCCACGCTGATCTGGTGGCCGATTGCGGCGAGTAGTTGCACCTGGCGGAAGCTGATGTTGCGCGGGTGGCGGTGGCGTAGCCCAGCAATAGCCATGGCGCCGACGACCTGGTCCTGTGCCACCAGTGGAATGGCCACAACCTGACACGGTGCCGATGCTCCGGCGTAGAGCTCGAACAGCTCAACGGATCTCAGGATGACCGGTTGGCGAGTGGTGGACGCGCGTTCGACAAGTCGGTGCAGAAGGCTATCACTCCGCTCAGCGATATCGGCCTTCGAGAGCAAGCCGCGACGGATCTCAACCTCGGTGCTGACCAGGCTAGCACGATCCGGGTCGAACAACACCATCCAGCCCGTGTCGATGTCCAGTGTGTCCAGGGTCTTGTCCAGTGCGTTTTCAAGAAGATTCTTCAAGTCGTGAGACTGGCTGATGTGGGTCGCTATGTCGTTGAGTACCCGGAGCTCAAGGTTGTGGCGGCGCACGGCTGCTTCGGCTTCCTTGCGGTCCGAGATGTCGCGGGCGAAGGCGACTATGCCGGCGGGTTCGCCACAGCTGTTGGCGGTGAGTGCTGCGCCAAGCTCGCCGGCAAACGGTGTGCCATCAGAGCGAACCAGTGTAAGCTCCTGGTTACGCAGGGCGTGTCCTTGGAAAACGCGATTGAAGATATCCTGGGCCTCAGCCCGGATCTCGGGCGCAACGAGGCTGAGAAAACTCCTGCCCAGCACATCTGTGACGCGCTCGTAGCCGTGCAGTGCAAGCGTTCTGTGATTGCACATCAGGATCTTGCCGTCGAGTGATAGAAGAAAGATCGAGTCAGGCGAGGTCTCAACAAGCGTTCGGTACTGGCCCTCACTTTGACGCAAGGCGCCTTCGACGAGTTTCCGTCGCTCAACCTCTCGCTGGGATTGTTCGTAGAGGCGAGCGTTGTAGATGGCTGTGGCGGCTGAAGCCGAAAGGACGTCGACCAGGGCTACATCGTCGTCGTCGAAGCCGTTGACTCTATCACTCACGACATTGATCGCGCCAATGGTAGTGACCGTGCCGGTGTGCCTTGAGCCGATGTTGAGGGGGCAGCAGATCAGCGAGGCTGCCGGCATCTGGGCACGTGCTGAGATGAGATCATCGCGCCGGGGATCGCTGCTCAGATCCTGCACGTAGACGCGCGTGTTGTTACGCACCGCCCAACCAACTACGCCCCTATCCAGCGCGATCTGGTAGCCCTGCAGTACATCGCCGGAAGGGCCTTGGGCCTGCCAGCAGGTCAGGGTTGTGTCGGCTTCATCCAAGAGCCAGACCGACCAACTGCCGGCGGCCAGTGTTGCCTGGGCCTCCGCCAGCACACTGTGGATCACCTCTCTCAGGTCCAAGCTCGCGGTAAACGACAGTGCGGCGCGGTGCAGTAGCTCGAGTCTCCTTGCATTGAGATTCGTTTGGGTTTCCACACTGGCGGGATGCCGATTGGTGTCGCCTGCGTGTGGTGATGTCTCTGGCATAGTGTCGTTTCCGCTGGGTCTTGAGTAATGTTATTGTCAGCCGGGCACCCAACGCTATGTGCTTCCCGATGAAGGTTGTGATTGTTTCGGTGACATTGTACACCACAAACCCGTTGGCGCAATGGCTTCCACATTGTATAATGGACGTTGACGCTTATCATGGACGTAGACAGGAGAATGACGATGGATCAAGGTAGCGGATTGCTGTTCTGGGGTGTTCTAATTGTGGTGATGCTTGCGCTGACGTTGCTGCCGCGGTGGATGAACCGCAGACGGAGGAACCAGCGTAAAGAGGAGCTGCAGGTGGGGGACCGCGTGTTGACGATCGGCGGCTTGATTGGCGAGCTCACTCACATTGATTTTGAGGACAACATCGCCCGCGTCAAGTTGGCTGAGGGTGTAGAGATCCAGATTATGCCAGGCGCCATCAGCGGGAAGCGCAGTGACCAGACATCAGGTGCACGTGACGCCGACGACGGAGGCGCTGTCGTCGAGGCTGACGAGACCGAGTAGTCCCCAGTAGGGCAGATATGATTTACCTATCCGCGCAGAGATAAGATCCGATGCACATTTCGGTTGCCGCGAGTAAGATCAATATGTGGGCCACCCGCGAGAGCGGAGATACACTGGAAATGGTGGAGCGCCCGCACGGCGGGTTGTCATTCGTGCTGGTCGATGGGCAGAGCTCCGGACCGGGTGCTAAGTCCTTGAGCTTGCAGGTGGTGCGTAAGGTCATCTCGGATCTCGCTGAGGGTGTTCGCGACGGCGCGGTCGCGCGCGCGGCCAATGATATGCTCTACACGCGGCGCCGCGGCAAGGTCTCCGCGACGTTGGTGATCCTCTCTGTGGAGCTCGATAGCCGGCGACTCCTCGTGACACGCTGTGGGAATTCCCCGGTGTTCGTGCGCCGGCCTGCTGGGGAAGTGCTTGAGCTGGATGCCGATGCGCCCGCATTGGGATTCTACCGTCATACTCGGCCGTTGGTAGAGCTGATTCTGTTGGAACCCGGTCTGCTCGCCGTGGCATGTACAGATGGCCTGGTTCACGCGGGCAGCCGTTCGGGGAGTGAGACGCTCTATGTGCCTGAAGCTATTGAGGACATCTGGCAGGAGCAACCCTCGGCACAGGCGGTTGCCTTGGGGCTTCTGGATCGCGCGCTGGACTTGGATAGTGGCCGAGCCATGGATGACATCAGCGTGATTGCACTTCACGTGCAGTCCGGATCTCCACAGGGACCTCGGCACCTGACGGTCGAAATGCCGGTTCCTGATCGCTGAACTTTGGTTCCGGTGATGGCATTGTTGCGGCCTGGTCGGGAGAGTGCAGCGTTCACCGACGTTCTCTATCCGCGTGCGTCGCCCACCCATCAAGGATGCTAGATGTCGATCGATCCTGATTCTGCCGCTGGCCATTCTGTTATCGGCATTGTTGGGCCATGTTCATCAGGCAAGTCGACCCTAGCTCGGTATCTTTGTTCTATCGGCTACGCGGCGAAAGAGATTGTGCAGGAGCATTCTGCAGCTCCGGCGATGTGGCGGCAGATCACCAACCCGGACATCTTGATCTATCTCGATGTCTCTTTCGAGGTTGCAGCGCTCCGGGAGGGGCTGAGTGTGCCGTCTTCGTGGTGGGCTGAGGAACGGGATGTTCGCCTGGCGCACGCTCGCGCGCACTGCGATCTCTACGTCAACACGACGTCCCTTTCCCCGGACGAGGTCGCAGAACGTGTCCGGAACTTCCTTCGATCGTTCACCAGCCACTGATCGACTATTCACGACCAGGAGTCTTGAGACGTGACCAAACAGAGAGAACAGTGAGCCGGGACGTGGAACAACGCGCGAGCCAGTCACCTACAGGGCTGCCGTCAGGCAGATCGGGAGGCCTGCCGGACACGTCTGCGGAGCGAACTTCTGGCGGAACAGTGAAGGCGCCTGCGGTGGTGGCTTTTGTGGGGTGTTCCGGGAGCGGCAAGACGACGCTACTGCTGAAGCTGATTCCGGTGCTGAGGGCAAGGCAGATGCGCGTCGCCATGGTCAAGCACTCCTCACACCGAGGTCTCGAGACAGATATTGCCGGTTCAGACTCACGGCGCTTCTGGGATGCCGGTGCCGACGAAGTCGCCCTCGTGACGCCGGACCGCTTCGCTCACACACGTCGCTTGGCGACTGAGGTGCGACTGGACGAGGTCCTGTCAGTTGTGGGCAGTGTGGATCTTGTTC
>JAGHDT010000097.1 GCA_021159805.1 Anaerolineae bacterium | reverse complement strand
GATCGAGAATATGGTTGGCGTTGAGCTCAAAGAATACGACGAGATCGGCCTGGCCTTCGAGGACCTGGTCGCCGGCCGTATCGACGCCGTCGTCTGCGACACCCCCGTGGCTGCGGACTTCGCACTCCAGCGTGAGGAGTACAAGGCGGCCCTGAAGATCGTGGGTGAGTCCTTCACCGAAGAGTACTACGGCATCCTGGTCCAGAAGGGCAACAGCGAGCTGCTCGACAAGATCAATGAGGGGCTGAAAGCCGTTCAGGCCGAGGGGCTGGACAAAACCATCGAGGCCGACTGGCTCCGCTAACCCAAGCCTCATCCACACGCACACAGCAGAGAACACGGCTTCGCAAAGTCCGTGTTCTCTCTGGTTATGTGGGAAGGACGGACCTATGACGTTATCATCAGAGAGTACCTCCGGGGCTCCGCAGGCCGCCCCCGTGTGGCAAGACGACAGCGCGGCCATCCCGCGCGAAGGCAGTCTGATGGTCGCCTGGTGGATCGCACTCGGCCTGGCCGTCGCAGCTATCGCGGGTGCGACGCTGCTCCAACCCGATCCCTACCGCGAGATCATCAGCTTCATCGGCGACGGCCTCGTGGTCACGTTCCAGATCACGATCGTTTCTATGACCTTCGCCCTCATCCTGGGCCTCTTCGCCGGCCTGGGACGCACCTCGCACATCCCGTTCATCAACACGGTAGCCTCGCTATACGTCGAGATTATCCGCGGCATCCCACTGTTGGTACAGCTCTTCTGGATCTATTATGCGCTCTCCCGCTTCATCCGCCTGGGTCCCAACGTCTCCGCCGTCCTGGGCCTGACCATCTGCTATGGCGCCTACATCGGCGAGACCTTTCGCGCTGGCATCCAATCGATCCCCAAAGGACAAATGGAAGCCTCCCGCGCCCTGGGACTGACCCGTACCCAGGCCATGCGTCACGTCATCATCCCCCAGGCCGTGCGTGTCGTGCTCCCCCCGGTCGGTAACGAGTTCATCGCTATGCTCAAGGACTCCTCACTGGTCTCGGTCCTGGCCATCTCGGACATGCTCCGGCGCGGGCGCGAGTATGCCTCTCGCACCTTCGCTTACTTCGAGACCTACACGATGGTGGCCCTGGTTTACCTGTTCGTGACGCTGATCTTCTCGCGTGTTGTCTTCTACATCGAGCAGGGGATGTCCCGCCACGGCAAGGAAGCACCGGCTTCCATTATGCACCGGCTCTCCAGCGTCGTCCTAGATTTGGTGATCCTGGACTTCATCGGCTTACCCATTTTCGGCCTCACCCAGCTACTCCTGCCGGAGGGGAACACCGCTGTTCTGGTGATGCTCGCCCTGATGGCCGCTGTCGCCATCGCCTACGCGCTCTTCTTCTGGACACGTGCGGGGCGCACGCCGGGCATGATGGCCGTCGGCCTGCGGATCGTCACGCACGATGGGGCGGAACTCTCACTCAGACAAGCTATGGGGCGCCTGCTGATCGGCGTCCTGCCCCTGCCTGGTTTCAGCCTGATCTGGGCCACGCCCCGGCTCGGCGGCAGCCCGTTGCAGGATCAGGCGACGCATACTGCTGTGGTCCAGAGCTAGAGAGGTGAACCGATGACAGGCGACCCCATTGTACAGATTCACAACCTATCCAAGCACTTTGGCGACATTGCAGCAGTCAGCGACGTCAGCCTGGACGTACAACCCCGCGAGGTAGTCGTCATCATCGGGCCCAGCGGCTCGGGGAAGTCCACGCTGCTGCGCTGTGTCAACCGACTGGAGGTGCCCAATAGCGGCGCCATCACCATCGACGGGATGGAACTGACCTCCGATGAGAAGCAGATCAACCGCATCCGCGCTGAAGTCGGGATGGTCTTCCAGCAGTTCAACCTCTTCCCGCACATGACGGTGCTGGAGAACATCACCCTGGGGCCCATCGTGGTCAAGGGACTCGACGAGGAAGCCGCAAATTCGCTCGCTCGCGGGCTGTTGAACAGGGTGGGCATCCCCGAGAAAGCCTATGCCTACCCCGAGCAGCTCTCCGGCGGCCAACAGCAGCGCGTCGCCATCGCCCGTGCCATGGCCATGCAGCCAAAGGTCATGCTCTTCGACGAGCCCACCTCCGCACTCGACCCCGAGATGATCAAAGAGGTCCTGGACGTGATGCTCGACCTGGCCAAGGAGGGTATGACCATGCTTGTCGTCTCGCACGAGATGGGCTTCACCCGCGCCGCCGCCGACCGCGTCGTCTTTATGGACGAGGGCCAGATCGTGGAGATCACCACCCCGGAGGAGCTCTTCACCGCCCCGAAGCACGAGCGCCTGAAGCGCTTCTTGAGCCAGATACTTCCGTAGCTGTCAGCTGTCAGCTCTCAGCTCTCAGCAGTCAGCTAGGAAGAGAGCAGGGCAACCGCGAATCTCGCGAATCTACGCTGATTCACGGCGACTTTTGGGCTCTCTCTTGCTCTGTTAGCAGACTCTACAGAAGTCGAGGAACCCAAAGGTGTGTGTCCACGGGAATGCCCAAGCACGGCCCGTCGCGAGGCAGTCAGCAGGTCCACTGCGCATTCTGACGTTGTCCCGAGGCGTCTGTGCAAAATGGGTTTGTTTCGTAATCACCCCTACCCTTCACCCCGGGTCCTTGGTGGCCGCTCCTCCTCTAGTGCAGCACCGGAGGCGCCAGAGAGTTCGCGCGCTAAGTTGATCTCCGGTCACCGGTCTAGGTCTGCCTAAGCAGGATGCTCTCTGGGGTAGACCCTTTGTTCTATCCTACACGATGTGGCGGGGGGATTGAAGGCTGGAGGGCGGGCAGAATCGCGACAAATGGACGATCCGGCTGACGCTGAAGCGACTCGATCGGATCATTGTCGTCACAGACCCAAAGCGGGCAAGGTGCCGGCCATCGCAATGCCTATGGTCCAAGCACCGGCTTCAGACCACCTCCTCCCGCCGGTCTCCCATCTCCATCTGCGGCGTATGGGAAACCCGCTTCTGAGCGCGCGGGCCCTCTTCTGCTTGCCTTCTCCCCGCTCAGGAGTAAGGTATCTCCGAATCTCAACAACGGAGGTACACACAATGGGAT
>JAGHDT010000263.1 GCA_021159805.1 Anaerolineae bacterium | reverse complement strand
TTGAGCAATGTCCAATCGTATCAAGATTGCAGTGATCGGACCGCGCCCGCCTCAGGTTTCTCGCGATATGAAACCGCAGGTGATTGTGGATTTCATGATCGGTTTCTGGCGGGAAGAGCTTGAGCAGGTTCTGCTGGACAAGCCTGATCTGATAGTTGTTCCCGAAGCGTGCGACAGACCTGCGCCGAATGGTTTTCCGCTTGAGAGACGGCTGGAGTACTACCGCCGGCGCAAGGACCAGATTCGGGATTTCTTTGGCCAAACAGCGAAAGAGAACAGCTGCTATATTGTCTATTCCGCAGCCAGGGAAACCGATGACGGGTCCTGGCGTAATTCAAGTGTAATCCTTGACCGCAAAGGTGAGATTGCAGGCACCTATAACAAGAACCATCTGGTCATAGAGAGCGAAAGAGACGAGGCCGGTGTTCTATGTGGCAAAGATGCACCGATTATCGAGTGCGATTTTGGGCGGGTTGCCTGCCTCATCTGCTTTGACCTGAATTTCGCCCCACTGCGGGAGAAATACATCAATGCGAAGCCGGACTTACTAATATTCTCGTCGATGTACCACGGCAGCGATGTGGTTCAGAGCTGGTGGGCGTATTCCTGCCAGTCGCATTTTGTATCAGCGGTAGCCGGACTGCCCTGTGAGATTCGCAATCCCTATGGCCAGGTCCTTGCCTCCAACACCAACTACCGCGACTATGCTGTCGGCACAGCGAATCTCGATTGCTGTATGGTTCACTACGACCTCAACTGGGAAAGGCTGAAGGCCTTGAAGAAGAAGTATGGCGACAAAGTCGATATCCACGACCCCGGCAATTTTGGATCTGTTTTGATCTCCAGTGAAACTGACGAAACAACCGCCCTTGATATGACCAAGGAATTCCATATGGAGCTCCTGGACGACTACCTGACAAGGGAATTATCCCTCCAGCAGAAACCTGAGAATGTCGAGAAATAGCTATGAGATCGCTCTGGACTGAGAACCTGCGATCTGCGGAGTCGGGGTCCTTTCAGTCGGTCCTGAAAATCGTCCAGGCGGGTGTCGCAGGAGCCACAGTGAGTGCGTCTCCACGCAGTTCGCTGGATAGCGAGGCCAGGCGGATCGTGCAGGCAATCCGCGCCCGCCACAACGTGGAGGTTCCCGTCGGGGTCGGTGACCTGGCGGACAAGCCTACCGGTCGCTCAGCAGCCGAGAACTGATGGACAACTGCCTGCACGTCGAGGTAGCGGAAGGAGACAGCACAGTGACCTCTGTCATTATGCTCCAGAAGGAAGGACAATCGAGAGGATACTATGAAGATTACGTCTGATTGGCACATTCACTCACGAAATTCATGCGACGCAGCTTGTATGCTGGTTTCAGACTTGATTCTGGAGGCAGAGGAAAAAGGAATACGTGATTTTGGACTGACAGATCATGTTCACACGCCATATAATCTACCCGATATTGCCAGATCCCACCGCGAGTTCCTGTCCAATGACCCCACCCCCCATTTCCATTTTGGGGTTGAGGTAAGCTGTGTGTCCCAATGGGAGATAGACGAAATCGCGAGCGGACGGTACGACAACCCTGTCTATGGCCTCCGTTCGGGAGGTCAGGCGGGGTGCGATTTGGCAATAGGCATCAACGCAGAAGGCGTGGCAGCATATCAGATCGAATATGTCGTCGGCGGAACCCACTGGCCGATGTATGTGCCGCTGGAGCGCGAGGCTGTGATTCGCGATTATCACCGTCAGAACATGTTTCTGGCGACCCACCCACTGGTCGATATTGTCGCCCACCCCTGGTGGTGGATGGGACACTGGCAAGATGACAGCGGAAACTTCGACGCCGAACCGTGGTTCGATGACTTTGGCGTGATTCCCAAGTCAATGCATGACGAGTTCGCAGCGGCGGTCGTGGAGCATCACAAGGCGGTTGAAATCAATATCTCGGCCAACCTGTTGAATCCCCACTACCCGGCGCGGTTTGTGCGGCACTATCTGGAGTATCTGGCGGAACTTGAATCAAAGGGAGTCTGTCTGTCTATTGGCTCTGATTGCCACTCAGCCCACTATGAGATTGATTTTGATACAGTCAGTCAGATGCTGGAGAGTGTGGGGATAGAAAATGACTTCTGGTGCCTACCGCCACGTATTGAAGCCAGCGGTTGAGATCGCCCACTCCACAGTAGACCGGCCCGACACGCTGCGCGAACACCTCACGGCCCACGGCCTGGACTGCATATGGGCATCAGCCAGGCGAAGGCGTGAGTGCCCAACAACGGGGGAACGCATCTGTGGCAGCGTTGCGCCGAGAGCATCGACGAGGTGTATTTACCATGCGCTGCTTTTCCAACTCCTATGTTGCTTGTGGCCGTCTGGACGGATGACCTCAGGATGGCATACGCCCCCGCAACACCGCGGACTGTTGTGCTGTATTGGTTCGGCTTGATACTGACTTGGCAGAGGCTGTGTTTGACTGGGCCCGGTGATACACGAAGACACTAACCGGTCCGTGAGACATCATTTCCTAGGAGAAAGGAGTCTAGAATCATGGCTTTACCCGTTGACTATCTGGAGCGAGTCTATGCTGGGGTGTTGGGCAAGATTATCGGCGTTTATCTGGGTCGCCCCTTCGAGGGGGGCAGCTACGAGCAGATCCTCGAGGGTCTCGGCAAGATCTGGTACTACGTGCACGAGAAGCGTGGGGTACCCCTGATCGTCACCGATGACGACATCACGGGAACGTTCACGTTCCTACGGGCGATGCCCGACCACGGCAACTCCCCCGATCTGACCCCTGCACAGATAGGGCATTCGTGGATGAACTACCTCATCGAGGAACGGACTATTCTCTGGTGGGGCGGGCTGGGCAACTCCACCGAACATACTGCCTTCCTGCGGATGAAACACGGCATCGAAGCCCCAATGAGCGGTTCGATCAAACTCAACTCCCAGGTAGTAGCTGAGCAGATCGGTGCACAGATCTTCATAGATGGCTGGGCCATGATCGCACCGAACGATCCGCAGTTCGCCGCGGAGCTCGCCCGACGCGCAGCAAGCGTGAGCCACGACGGGGAAGCGATCTACGGCGCACAGGTGCTGGCAGCCATGGAGTCGCTGGCCTTTGTGGAGGCCGACCTGGACACGCTGTTGGATGTCGGTCTCTCGGTGATTCCCACGGAGTCGGTGATCGCACGGATGATAGGAGAGCTGCGGGAGCTGCGCAAGGTTGAGCCCGACTGGCAGAAGGCATTCGAATGGCTCAGAACCCGCTATGGCTACGACACCTATGGCGGCAATGTGCACATGGTGCCCAACCACGGGTTGATGATCCTGAGTTTGCTCTACGGTGACGATGATTTCCAGAAGACGCTGATGATCGTGAACACCTGTGGTTGGGATACCGACTGCAACTCCGGCAATATCGGCTGTCTGATGGGCATCAAGAATGGGCTAGCTGGCATGGAGACCGGACCTGACTACCGCGGTCCCGTGGAAGACCGGCTCTATCTGCCTACCGCTGACAGCGGAAGCGCAATATCCGATGCTGTCACTCAAGCCGTCACGATTGCCAACATCGGGCGTGCCTTGAGAGGGCAGGCACCACTGGCACCTAAGAACGGTGCCCGCTTCCACTTCGATCTTCCGGGGTCGGTGCAGAACTTCCGCGCCGAAGAGAGCATCGAATCGAAAGGGACGACGACAGTCGAGAATGTCTTGGGGCACAGCGCGTCAGGCACACGCTCCCTGGCGATCCATTACGCAGCTGTGGCCAAGGGCCGCCCCGCTCGGGTGGCCACTGCAACGTGGGTTCCTCCTGAGGCTGTGGATATGCCTGGTTACATGATGATGGCATCGCCAACGCTTTACCCCGGTCAGGCCGTGAGGGCGCGCGTGGAGGCCCACTCCGCGAACGGAGCTCCGGTCACCTGCCGACTGTACCTCCGCCACTATGGCGCCGAGGATGCCTTGGTGCGCGTCTACGGCCCGGAAGCACTCCTGTCCTCCGGGGTAGAGCATACGTTCGACTGGCAGATCCCGGGCGTTGGCGGGTACCCAATTGCGGAACTGGGTGTTGAGCTCAGCAGCGCGGCCCGCGCCAACGGAACAGTGTATCTGGACTATGTGACGTGGGAAGGCGCGCCGGATGTCGTGCTCACCAAGACTGAGAGCGGCACGATGTGGCGCCGAGCCTGGGTCAATGGCGTGGATGACTACAATCGCTGGTCGAGCGAGCCATTCCGGCTGATGCAGAACGAAGGTACCGGCTTGCTGATCCATGGCACACGCCAGTGGACTGACTATCGCGTCACGGCTGATGTGACGCCACACGCCGTGGCTTCGGCAGGACTGGCAGCGCGTGTACAGGGAATGCGCCGTTACTATGCGCTCATGCTTTGCAGCGGCGGAAAGGTTCGCCTGGTGCGTGCGCTGGCCAATACACTCCAAACGCTGGCTGAGGTTGACATGGCGTGGGCCCTTGACCACAGCTACACGATAGTCCTGGAGGTGGAAGGTAGTGAGATTCGTGGCTTTGTCGATGGAGAACAGCTCTTTATAGTCGAGGATGATGAGCTCCCCTGCGGTGGTGTGGCGCTGGTGGTTGAGGAAGGGCGCACCGCAACTCAATCGGTATCTGTAAGCCCTCTGTAGACTTACCGCGACTTCCCAAGCCCAGGAAGTCCCCGGCAGATCTGCCGGGGACTTCCGTTGATCCCTACAACTCACACTGTCCAGGGAGATGCAGGAAGCGATGGACAAGCCCGTTGAGATTGCGGATATCGCTCCTACAACGCAATCAACGGTAGCACCGCTCCTAACCGTGAATGAGGCCCCAGCAGAAAAGGCCGGTCAGCCAGACCTTGGAAGGCCGCCCGCGCGGCTTGGGTAAGCGTGGCGCCTGGGCACCTTGAACCATTAGAGTCCGTCAACTGTCCAATCATGCTCCGTAATACCCGCCGCAATAGCCGGAGTGCGCCGCAACCAGCTCCGGCCTGCATAGTGGCTTGCTGTTGCACCAGGGCACGATGGAAACAATACTACGGTATACCGCCTATGTTCTATCCGACACACTCGACCAGTATGATCGTCTCGGTTACCGGCGCCCACGCTACGCATGTATGCGGCATGGGCATCCCCGACCATCGCAATTGCCAGTACCCTCCAGCTTCCGAAGCCGAGAGGCAATACCGGGAGGACGACTTCTATGCCCGCGAGGATAATGTCTGGAAGAATCCGTTCAGCAATGAAACTATGCTGTGTAAGATGTCCGACGGCAGCGTGACAAGAATCAACGAATTCCGCCGGATCGGGCATACGGGCACAGTGGGTATGAGTATGTTCGGCACCGATGGAAGCTACGAACAGCAGATCAGTCCCACCGGCACGGGTTACAGTACCAAGGCCGGTATCTGGCTGAACAAGAATCTGGATGAACGTCTCGACATTACGGACCTGTTGGTATGCGAGGGCATCCCAGCAAGCCAGATCGAGGGTGTGATGGGCAAGGTGACGAGTACGGACGGAACGCACGAGGGCGCATCGAAACTGCACGACCTAACGCGCCTGCCAAGGGAGTTTCTCGGCCTGCCCAATGGGCACGCAGGTTCGCATCAGTTTCTGGTGGACGACTTCGTAAAAGCGTGCGTCAGCGGTAAAATACCGCCGAACAACGTGTGGGACGCGGCTCGCTACCTGATCCCAGGTTTCATCGCCCACGAGTCCGCTATGAATGGAAGCATACTGATGGAAGTGCCTGACTTCGGCGATCCGCCGGAGGACAACAGGGCCGGACGGTTGCTATGAATCCGTCGACGTGCTCGTCGTGCGCTATGAGGGGCCACGGGGCGGGCCGTTGGCCACCTTTCGCGATGGTGACGTGATCGAAATGGACATTGCCAACCGCGTGCTCACCGTGCATCTTGGCGAGGACGAGCCACAGGCACGATTGGACGAGTGGGTGCCAACGCTCAACGAGATCCCGTAGGGGTTCTTGCACCTGTACGCCGCCTGCGTCGGCCCCGCCAGCCGGGGAGCAGTGCTGGAAGGATAGAGAATGAACAATGGAAAGTCGACCCCGAACATTGTTTTTATCATCACGGACAATCAGAGTACCTGGACTCTTGGGTGTTACGGCAATAGAGAGATTCTGACCCCCAATATCAACCAACTGGCTCAAGAGGGGGTTCGATTCTCCAATTCCTTCTGTGCCAATCCGGTCTGCTCTCCCAACCGGGCGACTTGTATGACGGGCCTGATGCCGTCGCAGCATGGGGTGCACAACTGGCTGGGCGGCGAAGAGCCCGATGTTCAGGTGGGACCCCAGGCTTATTGCACCATCAAGGAATTCGCGACATTGCCAAGAATCCTGAGCCACCGTGGCTATCTCTGTGGCATGAGCGGCAAGTGGCATCTCGGCAACAGTCTTCATCCGCAGTTGGGGTTCAGCTACTGGTTCTGTAAGCCATACGGACATACGTCCAGCTTCTACAACAGCAAAGCCGTCTGGCAGGAGAAAATCTACACAGAACCACGTTACTTCACCGACGTGATCACCGAACACGCGGTGGATTTCCTGAACCAGACACACGAATCTCCGTTCTTTCTCTACGTGGGGTATAACGGGCCCTATGGACTGGATAACGATCTTCTGGAAGGACACCGGAACCGGCACACGGCGTATTACGCTGACAAGCCCCTCCGCTGCTTTCCTCGCGAGGAGATCCACCCGTGGCTGAACGGATACCGGGAGAATCTTAGCAACGAAACCTCCATCCGGAGCTACGCCGCAGCGGTCAGTGGCGTCGATGACGGGGTAGGGAAGCTCATGGAGACATTGGTCGAGTCAGGGCTTGACGACAACACCCTAGTCGTCTATACCGCTGACCACGGTCTATGTGCTGGGCATCACGGATGGTGGGGCATGGCCGACCACGGCCGTCCCTTGATGATGTACGATGAGAATCTGCATATTCCCCTCATCATGAGGCATCCCGGGCACATTGCCGCAGGTCGCGTTTGTGACGCTATGACCTGTAACTATGATCTCTTTCCCTCGTTGCTGGATTACCTGAACCTCCAAGATGAGATTCCCGAGCATCCGGAACTACCCGGAAGAAGCTATGCGCCGGTTCTGGTTGGCGATGAACTGGATTGGGATGAAGAAGTGACGTTCCACGAATATGAAAACACGAGAACTGTGCGTACCGCCAGCTGGAAATACACTCGTCGTTTTCCGGAAGGTCCCGATGACCTGTACGAGCTGCAGAATGACCCAGGCGAGCGCAGAAACCTGATCGACCAGCCGGAGACCACGGAGGTCCGGCAGAAGTTAAGTTCCCAGCTTGACGCCTTTTTCAAACGCTACTCCGAACCGGAATATGATCTCTGGCAAGGAGGAAACAGCAAAGCACACAGGTGCGTCCCTGAGCTTTGAGGGGTTGCCCCGTCTTGTTGCTCCGGCCACGAAGTCGCGTTAGGAAATAGTTTGAGGCGAAGTGCAGAGTTGAATGAAATACCCGGCTGCTCGCCTGCAAGGTAATGAGTAGAAAGGAACTACAAGAATGCCGAAATCACTGCGCGCTGGGTTGATCGGCTGCGGTGGTCTGGGACGAATCCACACCCAGGCCCTGCAAGAACTGGATGGCATGGACATGGTCGCCTTCTGCGACGTGAACGTGGAACGGGCGCGTGCCTTCAAGGCCCAATATGGCGGTCAGTATGCGGGCGACGACCCCGATGATCTGTTTCAGGATGAGACGCTGGACGCCATCTACATCTGCACCTGGCACGACACCCACGCCGACCTGTGCATCCGCGCCGCCGAGGCCGGTAAACACATTATGGTCGAAAAGCCCCTGGCCCTGACCGTGGACGAGTGCCGCGCTG
>JAGHDT010000431.1 GCA_021159805.1 Anaerolineae bacterium | reverse complement strand
GACATGCTGGAGAAGGTCCGCACGCGCAAGAAGTCGTGGGCACGTATGATTGAACTTGTGGCACAGGGGTTGGGAGGAGTACCGGCTGAGAGCCTGGCGATTGCTCACGTCAATGCGCTGGATAGGGCGCGGATCTTCGATGCGCAGCTGCGCGCGGCCGTGGACTGTCCGCCGGAGACGCTCTTTGTGGCGTTCACTGCGGGGCTTTCCGTACATACCGGCCCGGGCATGATCGCGGTTGTCACGGTCGCCGCGGAGACCTAGGGCACGCTCGGAGCAACGGGGCTTGTGCATCTCAGGCGATGAGCTTGTAGAGATGCCGCGACCGGCGGTACCAGGGCGTTCACGGATGGGGTTATCGCGCCGACGGAGGGGGCACAGAGGGCAGGTCTCAGACCTGCCCGTACAATGCCCGTACAATGCCCGCGCAATGCCCACACAGTGCCTGCCTGCACAATCTTGCTGGTGTACGGAGGCAGAAGACGCTAGAACGTAAGCGGCGGGACCGGATCGTCTCTAGAACGGAGAACAGTGCCTCTTGGGCGCACAAAGGCGTTCATCGATCAGGTTGACTTCGAGATGCGTACACCCTGAGCGCTCAATGACTTGAATGATCGCCGGCTCATAGTAGCCATATGTGCGGGTACTTTGCTATCAAGGAGTTAGGCAATGACGCTGAGTCTATACGATACTTACACGCGGAGTCTGCGGGAGTTTGAGCCGCTGAATCCGCCGGAGGTCGGGCTCTATACGTGTGGCCCTACCGTCTACAACTACGCCCATATCGGCAACATGAGGACGTATATCTTTGGGGATCTGCTGAAACGCGCTTTGGTGCTCAATGGCTACAAGGTCAAGCACGTGATGAATATCACCGATGTCGGGCACTTGGTCTCGGATGGTGATCAGGGCGAGGACAAGATGGAGCTGAGCGCGCGCCGCACGGGAAAGTCGGCGTGGGAGCTCGCCGAGTTCTACACTGCTGCCTTCAAAGAGGACATGGCCCGCCTGAACATCACTGAGCCCACGATCTGGTGCCGGGCTACGGAACACATCCGGGAGCAGATTGAAATGGTGCAGTGTATCGAGACAAATGGCTACACTTACCGGACCGGAGACGGCATCTACTTCGACACGTCCAAGCTTGATGACTACGGCTATCTCGCGCGGCTCGATGTGGAGGGGCTGCGGGCCGGGGCGCGTGTGGCCGTCGGCGAGAAGCGGAATCCGACCGACTTCGCGTTGTGGAAGTTCAGCCCCGAGGATCAGCAGCGACAGATGGAATGGGACAGCCCGTGGGGCGTCGGCTTCCCCGGCTGGCATATTGAGTGTTCTGCGATGTCGGCCAAGTACCTGGGATCGTATTTCGACATCCACTGCGGTGGTGAAGATCACATCAACGTGCACCATACCAATGAGATCGCTCAGACCCAGGCGTGCTACGGCACGCGATTGGCGAATTTCTGGCTCCACGCCTATTTCCTGAACGTGGACAGTGGGCGGATGGGCAAGTCAGCAGGCAACTTCTTGCGGGTGCAGGAGTTGATCGACCGGGGATATGATCCGCTGGCCTATCGCTATCTCTGCCTGGGTGCGCACTACCGGTCGCACTTGACCTTCTCGTGGGATGCGCTGGATGCGGCGACTACTGGCCTTGACCGGCTGCGCGAACTCGTCTACGGATGGGGCGTACCCGGCCAGATCTCGGAAGAGTGGATGGACACTTTCACAGCCTTCGTGAACGAAGATCTCAACATAGCGCGCGCGACTGCCGTGGCCTGGGAGCTCACCAGGAGTGATCTGTCGGACGCGGATAAGAAGGCCACGATGCTGAAGTTCGATGAGGTCCTGGGACTGCGGCTTGGCGAATGGGCGCCGGCGGCTGTCCCTGTCGAGATGGTCGAGTTGGCCGAGAGGCGTGAGGCCGCCCGTAAGGCTAAGCAGTGGGCCGAGGCCGATGCGCTGCGTGACCAGATCACTGAGGCGGGCTACGAGGTGCGTGACACACCCGAGGGCCCGGTGGTCCGAAAGCTGGAGTAGGGAGCTTCATAGTTGAACCGACCGGTAGCTGAGTCTCTGATGACGCTGCCGGTCTTTGTTTTTGGGCACAGCCGATCTATCTGTCAGGATGCGACTTCTTGACGGGAATCGCGTACTATCTATGACGATGTCCTCGGACTTTGACCGTGCCGGTCAGGTCATCGGTGCAGGCAGCGCTAGGATATCGCAACGGTAAGCTCATTCATCCAGAGGGGAGCAAGAGATATGCAAAGCCACGTGGTAGACTACAGGATCCTTGGTGACGATATGCAGTTTGTCGAGGTCGAACTCGATCCCAATGAGACCGTCATCGCCGAGGCAGGCATGATGATGTACATGGAGTCGGGGATCAGCTATGTCTCAAAGATGGGGGATGGATCGAATCCGAAAGCCGGACTGTTCGATTCCCTCGTCAGCGTCGGTAAACGTGTGTTGACCGGTGAGTCCCTCTTTATGACTCACTTTACCCACACCGGCGGCAGCGGCAAGCGGCACGTTGCCTTTGCGGCACCCTATCCCGGCAAGATCATTGGCATCGACCTTGATGAGACCGGCGGCGACCTGATCTGCCAGAAAGATGCCTTCCTTGCGGCGGCCCTGGGTACCGAGATCACCATCACCTTCAGCAAGAAGCTTGGCGCGGGTTTCTTCGGCGGCGAGGGCTTTATCCTGCAGAAGTTGCGTGGTGATGGCATGGTCTTCCTTCATGCGGGCGGCACAATCGTCGAGAAGCGTCTGAACAACGAAACGTTGATGGTTGACACAGGCTGTCTGGTAGCGATGGAGAGCCAGATCAACTACGATATCGCGCGCGCGGGCAACCTCAAGTCGATGGTCTTTGGCGGGGAGGGCCTCTTCCTGGCTACATTGCAGGGCACCGGACGGATCTGGCTGCAGTCGCTGCCCTTCTCGCGGCTTGCCGACCGCATCCTTCAGTCTGCCCCCTCCACAGGGGGAAAGCAGGTCGACGAGGGCTCGGTTATCCGCGGCTTGACCAAGTTGATGGGGCAGTAGCCGGAAGCCAGGCACCCTAGACAACTCAACTCCTCAGGTTGGGACACGAGACCTCCGGGCAAGACCGGAGGTCTCGTCCTTTGGCTTGGGAAATGTGCTATAGTAAACAGAACAAACTAGTAAATAGGCCAGGAGCACGCCCTGGGAGCCGGTCAGGAGGGAGAGATGGGACAGAAGTTTTATCGTGTAGGGTTGATGGCTGCGTTGCTCGTTGTGGGTATCACTGGGTGTGGGGCTGCCCATACTGCTGTTGTTGAAGAGGCCGTGGTGGCCGGTGATGTGGAAGCGGCACCCGAGGTGGTTGAGCTCTCGGACGAGGTCACGCCCGAGACGGTGGCTGAGCTGAACGCACAGGGCAAGATCACTGTG
>JAGHDT010000009.1 GCA_021159805.1 Anaerolineae bacterium | reverse complement strand
TGTACATGTGGCTGAACCACGCGATATTCAACAGTGATGCCAGCCGCGTGATGGTGTTGTTTCGCACGGCGCCGCAGATGGATCCCCCGAGGCCGTGGCGGACCTATATGTATACGATGGCATTGGACGGCAGCGACCTGCGGTGCAGCCTCTCGGATATCTACTGGCGCAACGGGGCCATTTCGCACCAGATCTGGGGCCGGACACCGGACGAGATCCTGGTCGATGCGGATTGGTGCGGCCGCGGCCACGAGTACGTGGTCTTCGATGAGGCGCACCATCCATTCCAAGCCCGGCGAGTTTCCAGGGGGATGGGACCGGCCGGGCATCTGAACTTCTCGCCCGACGGGCGGTGGTTGGCTGCGGACACCTATCCGGATGCCGACGGCGTGCAGCGACTGGCGCTGGTAACCGTCGAGACCGGTGAGGTCACCGAGTTGGGGCGCTTTCTGCACCGGACGCCCGGTGCCACCGGTGATGTGCGTTGTGACCTACATCCCCGCTGGTCCGCCGATGGGCGGTTTCTGACGGTGGATACGTTGCATGAGGGTGAACGGAAGATCTATATGTTGGATATGGATGCAACAACGTTCTAACGTTGCCACGTTTCAACGTTCAAACGTTAAGAAGCGAGGGAGAGCCATGAAGGTTACCAACGTCGTGTTGTGGCAGTTATCCGGTACCTATGAGAGCCCGGCTTTCTCCACTGGGAACCGGCAGTCGCAATCCGGCGACGTCTATCCCGAGTTCAATGCACGCAGCTGGGCCAAGGGCGCTGAGGGTCCGCAGCCGATCAGGGAGATCTATGTTGAGATCCAGACGGATGAGGGGATACCGGGCCTCTTCGGCCCCATTGACGGCTATCAGGCCGACATCATCCGGCGTTTTCTCACACCCTATCTGATCGGCCGCGATCCGCTGGCAACGGAACTGCTCTATGACCAGATGTTGCGCATGAACCGCCACGGACGATCCGGCTTCTTTATGACGGGCCTCAGCGTCGTCGACTGCGCGCTGTGGGACCTGAAGGGGAAGGCGTGGGATAAGCCGGTCTACCGGTTGCTGGGCGGCCCGACGCGTCCCGAGGTACCGGCTTACGCCAGCATGCTGGGCTACTCGATCGAGCCCCAGGCGGCTGCCGAGGTCGCGCTGGATTTCAGGGCTCAGGGATTCCGTGCACAGAAGTGGTTCTTCCGCTATGGGCCTGGGGATGGCACGGAGGGCAAGGAGCAGAATCTGGCGCTGGTGAAGACGCTGCGCGAGGCCGTCGGGCCCTTCTACCCGCTGATGTTCGACGCCTTCATGGGTTGGGATCTGAGTTATGCGTCGGAGATGGTCAAGGCCTTCGAACCCTACAACCTCACATGGCTGGAGGAACCACTTCATCCCGAGCGAGTTGGCGCGTTCTGCCAGCTCAAGGCGGCTTCGAAGGTGCCTCTGGCGACGGGTGAGCACGTCTATACCCGCTGGCAGGTGAAGGAGCTCTTGGTGACCGGCGCAATTGATGTCATCCAGACCGACCCGGATTGGACCGGAGGGATCACCGAGCTCGTCAAGATCTGCGCACTGGCCTCGGCCTTCGAGACTCCGGTTATCGCGCATGGTCACTCGTTACTGTCGGCGTTGCACGTCGCCGGCGCACAATCGCCCAACACAGTGCCGTACGTGGAGTACCTGTTCCGCCACCAGGCCCGGAAGCAGTTCTTTCACAAGCCGATGTATGTGCCGGAAAACGGCTCGATCAAGCTGCCGGAGCTGCCGGGATTGGGTTTGGTGCTGGATGAGGAGAAGATTGAATCGCGGGTAAGGATCTAGTACGGCGAGGAGCTAAGGAGGAAAACAGCAGCAGTAAGCAGTAAGAAGAAAGCAGTAAAAGGCTCAACCAACTCACAATGTTCGCTTACTTCTTACTCCATACTCCTTACTCCCGCCTATTGGCTGACCGCTGAAGGCTGATGGCTAGTTCACACGGAGGACAATTCCTATGACTACTCTCAAGGTTGGCATCATCGGTACTGGACTGCGCCACGGCACTCCCGGGGCAACCGGATACGGAATGGCGCACGCGCATGCTGCGGGGTACGAGGCTTCGCCCGATGCTGAGATCGTGGCCGTTGCGGACATCAACCCGGTGGCCTTGAAGGTATTCTGCGATGAGCACAATGTGCCGCGCGGATATTCGAGTGCCGACGAGATGCTCGCCAATGAGGAGCTCGACATCGTCAGCATCTGCGTCTGGCCGCATCTGCACGCCCCGATGACGATCAAGGTCGCTGAGGCTGGCGTGAAGGCCGGCAAGCCTATCAAGGCCATCCACTGTGAGAAACCGATGGCCCTCACCTATGGCGATGCCAAGAAGATGGTCGAGGTCTGTGATGCGAACAACGTCCTCCTGACCTTCAACCATATGCGACGTTTTGGTGCTCCATACCGGAAGGCCAAGGCCTTGCTCAAGGAAGGGGCCATCGGAGAATTGGAGCGTTTGGAGGCCTATACATCCAACCTCTACGACTGGGGAACGCATTGGTTTGACATGTTGTTCTTCTATAATGACGAGACCCCCGTGGAATGGGTTATTGGCCAGACTGAGGCCAAGGGCAGTCCGTTAGTCTACGGCGTGATGATGGAGGGGCAGGGACTGTCGTTCTTCAAGTACGCTAATGGTGTGGCCGGCTTGATGGTCACCGGTAGCAAAAGCTTCTATGGACAGGGTGCAGGGTTCAGGAGCGGCGGCTGCGGCAATCGGTTGATCGGTTCCAAGGGCACCATCGAAGTCGCTGTGGAGGGTGGTCCGGAATTGCGCATACGCAGTGAGGGAACCGGCGGTGTTTGGCAGACGATCGAGTTGGAGCCCGGTGGGCTGCACGGCTCGCACCTCCACGTGGAGGCTATCGCGGATCTCATAGACGCGCTGAGGAGTGGTCGCGAACCCGAGCTATCCGGGCATCGCGCGCTACAGACCGCCGAGCTGATCTTTGCGACGTATGAGTCGAGCCGGCGCCGGGGCCGGGTAGATCTGCCGTTGGATATTGAGGACGCGCCCTTCTCAGAGATGCTCAACAACGATGACATCACGACGTGGCCGGAAGCCTATGTCGGCGCCAACGGCATCAAGCTCCATTATTGGCGCACAGGCGACGGCAGCAAGCCGCCATTGGTGTTGTGCCACGGCTTTAGCGATAACGGGCTCTGCTGGACGCCCGTCGCGAGAGCTCTGGAGGCTGACTTTGACGTCATCATGTACGATGCCCGAGGCCACGGGCTGTCGGACGCCCCGGACGAGGGGTACACGACGAAGGATCACGCTGCGGATCTTGCCGGGCTGGTCAAGGCGCTGGGGTTGGAGAAGCCGGCCATTTTGGGCCACTCGATGGGCGGTTCAACGGTGGGGATGGCAGCGGCGACCACTCCCGAACTCTTCGGCAAGGTGCTGTTGGAGGACCCTGCGTGGAGGGAGGACACGAGCCCGCGGCAGGCGATGAGCGAGGAGGAACGCGAGGCCTGGGTCCATCAGCGCCGGGACAACATTGTGGCGCAGAGCAAGCTCTCCCGTAAGGCGCTGATCGCTATGAGCCGTGAGCAGTCCCCGACCTGGTCCGCAGCTGAGCGAGGTCCCTGGGCGACCTCCAAGCAGCAGTTCAGCCCGAACGTGGTGACGGGAAGGAAGAGCAAGCCCAGGCCCTGGCGCGAGATCGCGGCTGCGATAGAGTCCCCGACGCTGTTGATCACGGCAGACATCGACAAGGGGGCGATCATCACGACTGAGCTAGCCAAGGCAGCAGAGGAACTCAACGCCATGATCAAAGTCGCTCATATCGCCGGGGTGGGTCACTCTATCCGCCGCGAGGATTCGATGCATATATGGCGGTGGTAAAGGCGTTCCTGGCTAACCCGTTGAACGCTTGAACGTTCTGACGAGTTTACTGACAAACAGGAGCGTGCACGATGGAGAAGTGGTTGATTGGATGCGGGGCGCTGACCTGGCCGCGGGAGATGGACCGCACTCAGGTGTGGGGCGAGATCAGGGATGCTGGTTACGATGGACTGCCCGTCAGTCCCAATCTGGGAACGCCGGATGAGGTCCTCGCGCGTTGTGCGCAGTTCGGTCTCAGCCCGGCGCCGGGCTATCTGGCGGGCGACTTCTGGGAACCTGAAGAGGAAGCTGCTATTCTCGCGCGGGCCGAGAGCTACGGAGCCTTCATGCACGCTGTGGGCTGCACGGAACTCTACTTGGGGCCGGGCGGCTTCGGGGGCTACGTGACAGCTTCCGGTCTCAATCGCAGTCAGCTTGCCGGTCACGTGCGATCTCAGGACATGATGACGGACGCTGAGTACGAGCAGTTTGCCAAGACTGTCAGCAGCGTTGGCGAGATCACGCTCAAGCACGGGGTGCGCAGCTGCTTCCACAACCACGTGGGCAGTGTCGTCGAGACGCGTGAGGAGATCGACAGGCTCTTCGGGATGGTGGATCGTGACGCGGTCTTCCAGGGACCCGATATCGGCCACTTGCTCTGGGCCGGCGCCGATCCGGTACGGTTCTGCAGGGACTATGCCGTCGACATTGTTTCAGTCCACGTCAAAGACATTGCTCTTGACGTGTTGCAGAAGGGTGTAGAGGCTGAATGGGACTATGGTCGCTTTTCGGAAGCCGGCATCTTTGCCGAGCTAGGTGAGGGGGGCGTCGATTTTCCGGCCATCTTTGATGTCTTGAAGACCGCGGGCTATGCGGGCTGGATCATCGTTGAGACGGATCGCACGATGAAGCCAACAGCATTTGAGAGCGCGAAGATCAGTCGAGAGTACCTGGCTAGCCTGGGGCTTTAGGCTGTTGGCTGCCTAGAATTGTGGCCTGATCGAGCTCGCTGATGACGTTAAGACGTTTGAACGTGTGAACGTTAGGCTGGCAAACTAGTTTGGGGGAGAAGCATGACTGATGATGTTACTGTGAAGATTGGATTTGTACCCTCGTATCGGTTTCGGTATACCCCGTGGATCAAGAAAATGCGGAAGGACAGTCTGGCGACGTTTGCCAAGATTGTAGGCGTGGACATTGTGGTGCCGCAGCCCGCACCTGATGGCAAGACGCTGGATGCTGAAGAGGGTCTGACGCCCCACGGCACGGTGTCCGGGCTGGACGAGGCTGAGGCCGTTGCTGAGTACTTCCGGAGGGAGAGCGTCGATGGCTTGATCCTCTGCCCGCTGGACTTCGGCGACGAGCGGTCCGCGGTCAAGATCGCTGAGAAGCTGGGAGTGCCGGTTCTGTTGTATGCGACCAAGGAGCCTTCCGCAAACGATAATCCTGGGCTGACCCGTGTCTCGGACTCCTACTGCGGGAACCTGTCGATGGCATCGGGCCTCTATCGCCGGAAGATACAGTTCCGTTATGCGGGGCTTTTCTTCCCCGATGAGCCGGAACTGCTGGCCGAGGTAGAGGATTTCGCCCGCGCCGTCGCCGTCATCAAGGGACTGAAGGGCGCACGGATCGGCCAGATCGGCGTACGCCCGCAGACGTTTGAGACCGTCGGCTACGACGAAGTCGCGATGATCCAGAAGTTTGGGCAGAATGTCATCTACAGCAATCTCTCCGATATCACGAACAAGGCCCTCGCCTATGCCGATGACGATCCCGCTGTTGCGGCGACGATGGAGGACTTCCGCGCCTCCTATGCCGAGATCACCGTCTCAGATGACTACTTGCTGAACGCCTCGAAGCTGGAACTGGCCCTGACGGCGTTCTGGGAGGTTAACAAGCTGTCGGCGATGACGATGCAGTGCTGGCCCTCCATCCAGCGGTTGATGGGTATCTCGGTTTGCGCTAACTACGGACGCATGACGGGCAAAGGTATGCTGACGGCATGTGAGACCGACGTGCTTGGTGCGCTTTCCATGCTGGTCTGCCATCGCGCGGCGCTGGGTGAGACGGTGCCGCACTTCATTGACTGGACCATCCGCCATCGTGATGAGCCGAACCAATTGTTGGCATGGCACTGCGGCAATGCACCGACCTGTCTTGCAGCTGAGCCGGATCAGGTGGCGCTGCGCTCCCGCCACGATATGACGGGTTGCGAGCCCATCCCGGAGGAGGATACGCAGGCTGGTTTGGCGCAGTTCCAGATCAAGCCCGGCAAGGTGACCTTCTGCCGCCTGGCCGAGTACGACAATGCGTGGAAGATGCTCATCACGACGGGCGAGATCGTGCCGAGCGATGAGACGCTGGCCGGGACCTGGTCGTGGGTGGAGGTCAAGGATCACGACAAGCTCTACCGCACCCTGGTTGAGGAGGGCTTCGTCCACCATGCCAGCATGATTCATGGTGACTATACTCAGCCCTTGTTGCAGGTGTGTAAGTTCCTGGATATTGAGCCGATTGTGGTGTAACGGAACCAGGGTAATTCGGGGACAAGGGATAGGGTACTACGGATCTTCGACAATTCGGTAGGGGCATCCACTTCAGAGCTACCCGCTTGTTGCCCTTTCCCTTATCCCATATTCCTTATCCCCTATGCTATTTGTGCAAAGGAGCGCAATACAGTTATGACATTCAAAGTGACCCGGGGGACCAATATCTCCCACTGGCTCAGTCAGAGCCAACGCCGCGGCGCTGAGCGGTGCGCGTTTTTCACACAGGCAGATGTACACCGCATCGCCGAGCTGGGTAGGGGGAAGCTCGATCATATTCGGTTGCCCATCGACGAGGAGCAGATGTGGGACAAGGTTGGTGACAGGCAGGCTGAGGCGTTCGATCTGCTCGATGCCGCATTGGACTGGTGCGAGGAGGCGGGACTGAAGGTCATCGTTGATCTGCACCTGCTGCGCACGCATCACTTCCTCGATGAGGAGGAGCCGCTGCTCTTCTCCGACCCCCGCGAGGAAGGGCGCTTTGCCGGACTGTGGCGGGAGCTGTCCGCCCATCTGGATGATCGCTCCACCGATTCGGTGGCCTACGAATTGTTGAATGAAGCGGTCGCACGTGACCCAGAGGATTGGAATCGTGTGGCGAAGGCGGCTTACCACGCGATTCGAGAGCAGGAGCCTGAGCGCACCATTGTGTTGGGTTCCAATTGGTTCAACCAGCACCACACTTTCCGCGATTTGTATGTCCCGGAGGATGATGATCTGATCCTCACCTTCCATTACTACTTCCCGATGTTCATCACACACTATACGGCGCCTTGGTGGGCGGATGGTGGCGCCTATAGCGGGCCGATCCGCTATCCGGGCAAGCCCATCGCTCGCAAAAACCTCGCTGCGCTCGACGATGATTTCCGCAAGGGGATCAAGGCGAAAGGTCTGAATCGTTCTTTCGGGCGCGAGGCGATGGTTGAGGATCTGGTCCAGCCGCTCGCGGTTCGGGAGGAGACGCGACTGCCGCTCTACTGCGGTGAGTTCGGTTGCTTTGATCGCACGCCTGCTCCGCTCCGCCGGGCTTGGTACCGGGATATTCTCTCGGTTTTCCGGCAGTACGATATCGCCTGGGCTAACTGGGACTACAAGGGCTCCTTCGGTATCGTCGATCAAGATGGGAATCCCACGGCGGTTGCCAATGTGCTGCTGGGAGACTGAGGAAGCGGGAAAGCGAGAAAGCGAGCAGGCGAGAAAGCGAAAACGCGAGGGGAAGAATGGAAGAATCAGCGAATGGGAGAATCGGAGAAGTGGAGATTCGTGGAATAGCAACCTCTGTTGATTGTCCTGGTGAAGTCTGTTCCTATGTCAGATGGCTAAGGCTGAGCATTCAACTATCCAATATCCGGCACAGTCGAACAGACTGTCAAGATCCAGCTTCCTCAGTTGTGCCCAAGGCGCCGGAATGAACGATAGCCTATCCGAGAATCACGCCCCACCGCGCATTCATCTGCTCTGCAATGCCCACATAGACCCTGTCTGGCAGTGGGAGTGGGAGGAGGGCGTCGCCGAGGCCCTCTCCACTTTCCGCACTGCAGCCGATCTGTGCGAGACTTTTGAGGGTTTTGTCTTCAACCACAATGAGGTGATCATCTACCAGTGGGTTGAGGAGTATGAACCCGCGCTATTTGCCCGTATTCAGCGGTTGGTGCGTGAGGGTAAGTGGCACAGCATGGGCGGGTGGTATCTCCAGCCTGACTGCAATATGCCCAGCGGTGAGTCCCTCGTGCGCCAGATCCTCGTTGGGCGGCACTACTTTGAGGAGAAGTTCGGTGTGCGTCCCACCACAGCGCTCAACTTTGATCCATTCGGACATACACGTGGTCTGGTCCAGATCCTGGCCAAGAGCGGCTACGATTCCTACCTCTTCTGCCGCCCCCAGGAGCAATGGTGTCATCTCCCCGATGACGACTTCATTTGGGTCGGCTACGATGGCTCCGAGGTGCTGGCTCACCGGTCGATGACCTGGTACACCGCTCCGCTGGGCGGTGCGCGTGACAAGATCGAGACCTGGATGCAGGAGCATCCGCAGCGCGATCTCAGCCTGCTGCTGTGGGGCGTGGGCGACCATGGCGGTGGGCCCTCCCGCAAAGACCTCCGGGACCTGGCGGCTCTCATCGCTGAGACCGACGGCTTTGACATCCTGCACTCCACCCCCGAGGCCTACTTCGCCGAGCTACGCGATCTGCACCCCGACTCGAAGAGTACCGACCCGCAGGGGCGCCCCGACTCACAGAGTCGGCAGGACCTTCCGCGCCACGCGCACGACATCAACCCCTGGGCTGTCGGCTGCTACACCTCACAGATCCGCATCAAACAGCAGCACCGCGCTCTGGAAAACGCCCTCTATGCAGCCGAGAAGATGGCATCCACTGCGGCCCTGCAGCGCTTGATCGACTATCCCAAACGTGATCTGGATGCTGCCCAGCGGGCCCTGCTCTTCTCTGAGTTTCACGATATCCTGCCCGGATCGTCGATCCAGCCGGTGGAAGAAACCTCACTCCGATTGCTCCATCACGGTCTTGAGCTACTCTCGCGGGTTCGCGCGCGCGCCTTCTTCGCATTGGCCCAGGGCCAGCCCCGCGCTGTCGAAGGCAGGATCCCCATCCTCGTCTACAACCCGCACCCCTTCCCCGTCCACGCCACGGTTCAATGCGAATTCCAGTTGGCGGACATCAACTGGAGTGATGCGTACACCCAGGTCGTCGCCACCCGTAACGGCAAGCCGCTGCCCACCCAGGTCGAACACGAACTCGGCAACGTCAATACCGACTGGCGCAAGCGCGTGATCTTCAACGCCGAACTCTCCCCCAGCCGCATCAATCGCTTCGACTGCCGCCTCGACCTGCTCCCTCAGAAACCCGCGCGTGCCCTCTCCGCGCAAGATGGCGCCATTCACCACGTGACACACGACCTCGACGTCGTCGTCAACACCACCACAGGCCTCATCGACCGCTTCTGCGTTCGCGGCGTGGACACACTGGCGCCGGGGGCCTTCACCGCCCTGGTCATCCGTGATAACGAGGACCCCTGGGAGACTGTTGGACGCAGCTTCCGTGATGTGGAGGGCCGCTTCGAGATCATGACACCTGCCGACAGTGCGCGCTTTGCCGGCGTGAGGGCCCAGACCCTTCCGCCGGTCCGCATCATCGAGGATGGCGAAGTGCGGACCGTGGTGGAGGCCCTCTTCGGCTACGGCCGTTCCGCGCTCTGTATGCGCTACAACTTGCCCAAACAGGGGACGGAGATCGAGCTATCGCTCCGCGTTCTGTGGAATGAAAAAGACCGCATGCTCAAACTCTCGCTGCCCACGACACTGCCGCAGGCCGACTACATGGGACAGGTGGCCTACGGCGCTGCACCCCTGCCCGCCAATGGAGATGAGGCAGTGGCTCAGAAGTGGGTGGCCGTTGTCGACAAAGATAAAGAGTATGCCCTGACCTGCATCAACAATGGCACCTACGGCTCCGACTACTGTGACGGAGAACTGCGCCTCTCCCTACTGCGCTCCCCCTCATATGCGGGCTACCCCATCCTCGACCGCCCCATCGTGCCGCAGGATCGCTTCACACCCCGCATCGACCAGGGCGAACGTCTCTACCGCTTCTGGCTCAATGCCGGACCCCTTGGCGAACGACTGGCCGCTGTTGACCGGGAAGCCTTGGTCAAAAACGAGCTCCCCTTCGCCCTCTCCTTCTTCCCCCAGGGCGGCGGATCACGGCCGGAACCGGGCCTACTGCTCTCCGATAACGTCGTACAGCTCACGGCCTTCAAGCAAGCTGAGGACGGCAGGGGCTTCGTCATCCGCCTCTTCGAACCCACCGGACAACCTCGGCGGACGACACTCTCTGTGCCGTCGCACGACCTCGCGGTGGATATCGAGCTAGGGAGCTTCGAGATCAAGACCCTGCGCCTTGATCCCGATGCCGGAACCGTCACCGACGCTGACCTGCTCACATAGAAAGGTGGTGCATATGAGACACTTTGGAATCGACGCCACGTTCGCTCGCGCGCACGACGCAAGCACCAAAATGCGACCCCCGCTCTGCTCGGGCCGGTGTCCCACCGCGCCCGTCTTTGTGTTGAGCGCGCGCAGAGG
>JAGHDT010000153.1 GCA_021159805.1 Anaerolineae bacterium | reverse complement strand
CAGTCCCCGCAACCCCATATTCCGTATCTGCGCAATGTGATAGGTATCGTGCGTCGCCATCCAGGCGATGGCTTCCCCGAACGCACATCCCCATGCCATCTTCTCGCCCAGGCGCTCCTCGGGGAATGCCCTCAACGCAGCCAGGTAGGCCTTCTGAATCTCATCCTGCTCGGAGAGCGTGCGCGACCAGGCAGCTTCGGAGCGCTCCTCAGGCAGAGTTGCCCAGTTCTCCCCCTGATACGGGAAGTCACCCAGCGTCGCGTCGCCCAGCACCCGTGCGATGAAGTGTTTCCAGTACATCAGGTGCAGCACAATCCCCCAGACCGAATAGCCCTCGTAGGTCTCCTCGGTCGTCACCTGTGCCATCGTCAAGCTGTTGAGCGTCCTGACCAGGTTCGGGCCGTTGAACGACCCACCGTTGTACTCAGATTCGACAAGCCAGATGAGCAGAGACAAGCTGGATTCCACGGGTCAGCTCCTTTTGGGCAGATCTCACGATTCACTATTCACGATTCATCCACACAACACCAACAGCCCAGTTGACGATCGCCTCGAGCCAACGCCTGAATCGTGAATCGTCAATCGCGGCGCGAACTCTCAACTGACGACTTCGGACTTCGGACTCCGGACTTCACACCCTCCACTATCCGCACCATATTCCCTCCCAGAATCGCGCGCTTGTCCGCCTCTGAAATCGCAGCGTGGGTGACGCGGCCAATCTGGTGAGCGTTGTCGTTGAAGGGCACATCCGTGCCAAAGAGGAGGTGGTCAGCACCGACGGCGTCCACCCATTGCTCTAGATCGCCGTAATAGACGCGAGAGAGACACATATCGAGATAGATGTTGGATCGCGCCGCCATCACTGCCGCGTAGGACTCCGCCACACGCGGGGTGTAGGTTGCCGCGGTATGCGCCTCGATGAACGTAGCATCCGGGTATCCTGCCGCGAGACGCTCCAGCGTCCCGGGATCGCCAAAGGTATGGCTCAGGATCACGCCACGACGCACCTGCATCATCGTGTAGACCCGATGATAGGCCGGTGCATCCGGCGGCACCCCGTGATAGGTCGGATGCAGTTTCACCGCGAAGAGCGCCAGATCATCAAGACAGCGAGTGATTTCACGCTCGATATCATCCGGGTAATTGGGGTTGATGACCCCGTAGCCCATGAAACGGCCCGGGTGACGGCGAACGGCATCGGCAACAGCCTCGTTCCCGCGACGGTAATCCCCGCCCAGTGCCTGAAACGACGAGAGACACGCGGTCTGGATCCCAATTCGATCCATCGAAGCCAGCATTCCCTCGGCATCACCATATGCAGCGTGGATGTCTGGACAGCGCCCCAAGTGCGCGTGTGCGTCGATCACCTGACAGACAATACCATCATCACTCAACGTCAGCCCGAGACGGGCAGCTTCCTGGATTAGCATCATAGCGCCACCTCACACAGAGCAGGTTTCTTCAGCCAGGTGCAACAGCCGCTTCAGGTTGCCGCCAGCTACCAGCGTTCGTGCCTTGTCATCGATCAAACTATACGCCAGCGCTGTGACTGCAGGTCCCGCTGCGCGATGCGGCAGCCCCGTGCCGAAGAGCACTCGTTCCGGGCCAAACGTCTCACAGAGAAGCTCTATCCCACGATGCACCGTGTAGTACGACGTCTCAACGTAGAGGTTGAGATGCTTCGCCATCAACGCGTAGACGCGCCGGTCGGTGCCAATGTTGGGCCGGACCAGCACGACAGGCAGCCTCGGGAACGCCCCGCACACCTCATGCAATCCCTCATAGTCAATGAATTCTTCGCTCCAGCCATCGTGCCCGAAATCTACCCACAGCGGGATACGATGGTCGGCCAGGCCTGAGAACAACTCACCGAGGTTCCACAGCCGGAACGTAAAGCGAAACGCGCGCGGAAAGACGCGCGCCGCGCGCACACGCTTGTCTAGCATCTGGGCCAAGACAACGTCCGGTGGAGGGAATTCACCGGTGTGATGTGGCAAGAGGACCCAGCACGGCTCCAACGCCGGATAGCCGGCAATCTCGTCCAGCAATCGCTGATTGCCCTCCACGGGGTCGTAACCCACAGCATCAGCGTGATAGACTAGAGCCCGGGCAATGCCGTTGGACGCGAGCTCTGCCACCAATTCCCCGGCTGTGCTTGGCGCGCCAGGCTTGTGCAGCTTGGAGACGCCCAACCGGCACTCAGCGTCATGCCACTCAGTCGAAGAGGACTGGATCTCAGCGTTCTTCGGCATCATTGAATTCCTCCACGTTAGTCGGTGACATCACCCTCACTCTCTAGAATCGCGCAAACTCCGTCCGCAGGATCAACTCATCCTGCATCTCGGGAGAGAGTCGTGTGTAATAATCGGCGTAACCGCCAATGCGTACAATCAGATCGCGGTAGGCTTCAGGATCCACACGCGCAGCCTTGAGCGTCTCACCGTCGACAACATTGACCTGTACCTCAAACCCACCGCGCTGCAAGTAGGTCAGTATCAATGCCTTCAGACCCTCAAAGCCCTCCTCAGAGCGAAAGAGAGAGCTGCTGAACTTGAGGTTGTAGGCCAGTCCGCCCACCATTCGGCTGTGATCCCATCCGGTCACCGAGAGCACCGCAGCGGTGGGCCCACAGCTCTCACGCCCCTGAGCTGGACCGCACCCATCCGCGAAGGGGAATCCGGCACGGCGACCGTCGGGCGTCGCCCCAGTCTCCCGTCCCAGCCGCTCGTGCATAACCCAGGCAAAGGCTCCCGGCACATATGCACTGCCGTTGGGCTCAACGGTGAAGCCTGCACACGTCTCTGCCACAAAGCTGACAATCTCCGCCAGCAGCGCATCCACGTCCACGTTCCCCTGCCCATATTTGGGATACCCATTGAGGAACCGCTGGCGCGTAGCTTCCAGTCCCGCGAAGTCCGCATCGAGGATTCCCTTGAGTTGTGCGAACGACAGCCGGTTCTGTCCATAGACTTCTTCACGAATGACATAGAGCGCATCAGCCAGGTTGGCCAAGCCGATAAAGGAGCACTCGATCCAATTGTAGGTCGCCCCACCGGCCTCGATATCCAGGCCCTGTGCCACGCAGTCCCGCGTGAAGACGCTCTGCAGGGGGCGGCGCATACGCGCCAAGCGCTCACGGCGCGACCGATTCTGCTCAGCGACGCCGTCAGCGATGGCAGCCGCCAAACGGTCGCGATAGTGCGCCACGAACTGCTCGAACGTGGGCGCCGGACCATCAGAATGGGCCTGGGCAAGCCCCTCGAATTCGGCCTGCGTGGCGATTTCTTGCAGCAGCAGGCCACACGTGTTGTAGTAGGGTGAGGCAACCCAGACATTGCTGGCGCCGCTCGGCGTGATCTCCACGCACGTCGAGTTGATGTACCGGCAGGCCTCATCGTCAGGCACATCCAGGGCCAGCAATCCGCGCTGGATCGTTGTGTCGCTGAAGAAGGCCGGCGTCGGATAGCCGTGTCCCATCAGCTCCACGGCGAGGTCAACAAGGGGCTCGGGCGTAGCCCCGTGCCAGCAGACGCCAACCGCAGGATAGATCATCTTGGTCCGGCGCAACGCCTCCAGACAGAGATAGGAGAGTTCATTGGTCACGTCGGCGCCGGCAACATTCCGCCCCCCCACCATCACTGACATCGCCAGACCATCCGGAACATAAGCATTGATCGCGACATAGAGATGCTCAATCAGCACCAACGCACGGTCTCGGGTAAGAACCCCCTGGGCAACATCCGCCTGGTAGAACGGCCACAGCGTGCGGTCGAGATGACCCGGCACCACCAGCCACGCCTTATCGGCGTTCATTACGCCGACCAATACGAACCACAGAAGCTGCAGCGCCTCCAAGAAGGACCGAGGCGCGCCGTGAGCAATCTGGTGACAGGCCACAGAGAGCTCCACCAGTTCCGCTCGCCGCACCCCGGCAGCATCCCGTAGTTTCGCATCCACGACGCTGGCAGCTTGTTCGATCATCGTGGACAGGCCATCCACAGCATACAGAAACGCTCGATAGGTCGATTGCGTGCCGCCATCGTCGGCCGACGCGAGTCGGTCACGGATGTCTGCAGCCAGGACATCCAGGCCAAGCTGCATCAGCGGTCCCATATCGAGTTCACAATGACCGGTCTGCCCGGGCAGATCCAGATCATATGCTTCCAGGAAAACGCGTGCCGCAGCCTGTTCTCCGGCATCGGTCTCGACAAAGCTGAGCCGTCCCACCAGAAGCTCAAAGTCATCGATCTCAAAGCGCATACATGACAGCCTGTCGCGGGTCACCAGGCTACGCCGCATAGCCCATGACGGTTTCGCGCCAGAGGCACGCAGCGAACAGGCATCGACCACACACATATCGCGTAGCCGGGATACGCGTTCGTTGTCTTTCGTCTCCATGACGCGTGCGCGCAGCGCCGCGATGCGTGCGTCATCCGATATCCGTCCTACAGCAGTGGTCAGATCGCTCAT
>JAGHDT010000617.1 GCA_021159805.1 Anaerolineae bacterium | reverse complement strand
AGGCATCGCTCACGCGGATGTCGTCAATACGGTGAGTCCATCCTATGCGCGAGAGGCCCTGAGTGCCGCGTCGGCCGATGTCGGTGGACTGGGACCCCTGCTGGAGATGAAACGTGACAGATTCTTCGGCATCTTGAGCGGTATTGATACGGAGTCCTGGAATCCTCAGACGGACGGGGCCCTGGCGCAGACCTTTGACATTGAGTCTCTCGCGATGCGAGTGGTGAACAAGACCGCTCTCCAGCGAGAGCTGCATCTGCCCGCCGATGGTGATCGCCCTCTGCTGGGACTGGTCACGCGAATGGTTCCGACCAAGGGCCTGGCTCTCTTAGCTGAGTCGCTTGAGGAGCTGCTTGCCTCGCAGGACTGCCAGTTTGTGCTGTTGGGGATAGGAGATCCGGAACTGGCTGAGGTCTATCGTGCTCTGCAGTCTCGTTACCCACGCAGCGTCCGTGCGGTCGAGCGCTTTGATGACCGTTTGGCGCGACGGATCTTTGCGGGTGTCGATATATACGTGATGCCAAGCCAGCATGAGTCGGTGAGCGTTGCGTTGATGTCTGCAATGCGCTATGGGGCTGTGCCGCTTGTGCGGGCAGTCGGTGGGCCTGTTGACACAGTGGCTGATGTGAGCAGGCAACCCGATCGCGGCACCGGTTTCAGCTTCCTTGACTTCACAAAGAGTGCTTTGTCCAATGCTCTTCGCAGGGCCTTGGTTCTCTTCTCCGACAAGAGAGAGTGGCACGAAGTCCAGCGGCGGGGAATGTCACGAGACTTCTCATGGGAGTCCTCAGCTCGAGCGTATGTGGACCTGTATCGACGTGCTCAGAGAGTACCAAGGTAGCGCGCGCATCGATGACGTCGTGGTCCGACCTCAGCGCAGCTTGATCCGGCTGCGCTGTTTGTTGTCTGGCATGGCTTTGCACGATTGTGGTCAGGTGGAGAGATAGGCATCGTGAACAGGCCTCTTCTGTGTGTACACGGTCACTTTTACCAACCCCCGCGGGATGATCCCTTCACGGGAACCACCCGCGAGGAGCCCTCGGCAGCACCATGGTCCAACTGGAACGAACGGATCACTGAGGAATGCTATGCTCCGAACGTGGCGAGCGGGAACTTCGAGCGGATCAGTTTCAACCTCGGTGGGACTCTGGCTGGATGGATGGATCGTGAATCTCACGAAACCTATGCTGGGATCGTGGCTTCTGACCGGCGTCATAACGCGCAATTCGGTGTCGGTAACGCGGTCGCACAGTCAGTGCACCACACGATCTTGCCGTTGTCGCGGGGGCGCGATAAGCGATGTCAGATCCATTGGGGCATCGCCAGTTTCATCCATCGATTTGGACGCCGCCCGGAGGGTATGTGGCTGCCCGAGATGGCAGTCGATCACGAGACGCTTGAGGCCGTCTCTCGAGCCGGAGTGAAATTTGTCATTGTCTCACAGGAACAGGTTGTTGGTGATCTGTCGCGTGGCGCCGGGCCCTACAAGATATCCCTGGCCGGCAGCAATTCCCTGTCCGTCTTCGTGCGGGACAGAGATCTGTCAAACTTCCTCTCATTTCTAATGCCGTCATTGCAGCAGAGCAGGGAGTGGGTGTCGTCGGTTGTGGGGTGCCGGGAGCCTGGAACACTGTCCCTCATTGCCACCGATGGCGAGACCTTTGGGCATCATCACCGCCAGGGCGTCGAAGTCCTGCGCCAGATAACGCAGCCCGATGCGGGTGCACCTTACCAGATCACGACGTTGTCACGGTTCTTGCGGGACGCACCTCCCAACAGCGAGGTCGACATCCGTGATTTCTCGGCATGGAGCTGCAACCATCATCTGGGCAGATGGCTAACCGGGTGTTCCTGCACCCCCGGATGTGGGCATTGGAAAGGGGCTCTGCGGCGCGCGTTGGACAACCTCTCGCGGGATCTCGACGCTGTCTATGTGGACGTGCTCCGACGCCGCGACGTTGCCCCTTGGCGACTGCGAGATGCCTACATCCACGTTCTCCTTGGGGAGATCTCGCCCCAGGCCTTTCTGCGGGAACACGGCCTCGGGCACCTGGGCCGAGAAGCCCAACACAGGACGCTTGACCTTCTACAGGCGCAGCTCTATCGCCAAAGGATGTTTGTGAGCTGTGCCTTCTTCTTTGAGGAGCTTGAGCGCATCGAGCCGCGCTATGCGGTCGCCAGTGCTGTTCAGGCGCTCGCGCTGACCTATTACGCAACGGGGGATGATCTCACGCGCTCGTTCCGCCGTGATCTTGGTGTGGCCATAAGCTCACGTTCGGGCCGAAGTGGCGCGGATATCTTGGATGAATTGCTTGAGGAGGCGCAGTTTGGAGAAAGCCGTGTGGGCGGCGCTATGGCGCTCGGACGTCCTTTGGGCAATGAGAGATAGGCTCGCGCTTTCGCGTAGTCATCGCGCGTCGACCGCCAATCCACATCTTTCTATATTCTTCTCGATGGATGGAAATTAGGCTATGCGAAATGTTGACCGCCACGTGAAACACCCATCCTGGCTCTTTTTGTTTGCACTCCTGGGTGTCATGGTGCTAGCCGGATCTGTCAGGTTTTACGATTTGGATTGGGATGAAGGCACACATCTGCATCCGGATGAACGCTACCTGACAATGGTTGTCAGCGCGGTGCGTTTCCCCGGGGAGGTGGACAGTGTTGATGGGGAAGCGATGTGTTACAGCTTCGGATCGTGTCTGAAGCTGTATTGGAATAGCGGGGAATCGCCGCTGAACCCGGCCAGCTACGACCAGTTCTCGAACTTCGTGTACGGGACGCTGCCGCTGTTCACGACACGCGCGGCGGCTCGGTGGGTGGACGGTGCCTGCGGGGATGCGCCACGGCCTCTCCCGAGCCTCTATCGTGGGCTGTTGTTAGGGTCAACAAGCCTTTGCACGTCAGGCTACTACACAGGTTACAGTGGCATTCATCTCGTGGGACGCAGCCTCTCTGGGCTGGCCGATCTTATCACCTTGCTCGGCCTGATGCTGCTTGCCAGGACTCTGTACGGTGGGCGTACCGCACTGCTTTCCGGTGTTCTCTATGCGTTAGCGCCATTGCCCATCCAGCATGCCCACTTCTTCGTTGTTGACAGCTTCGCCACAGTCTTTGTCGTCTGGGCCTTGCTCTTCTGTGTGTTCTCCACAAAGGAGAGAGGTCTGGCGTGGCTCATTCCAGCGGGGCTTGCCACGGGACTCGCGGTGGCCTCCAAAGCAAGTGTGTGGCCATTGGCAGCGATTGTCGCGGTTGCAGGATTCTGTCGCCCTGCTCAAGAAGGCGGTGAGGAGATCGGACGGCGACGACTGAGTGCGCGATTCACACTCCCTGTGGTGGTAGCACTGGCGCTATCCGGCGCCGCGGCGGTACTCGCCTTCCGTTCGACGCAGCCCTATGCCTTCTCCGGCCCTGGCTTCTGGAACGTGGGTCTGAACAGACAGTGGCTGCTGACGATGAGGGAGATCAGTGAGCTGATGCGTGGGCTGCGGGATGTGCCGTTTGGCCATCAGTGGACTGCGCGAGCCCCGATCATCTTCCCGTGGCGCAATATGGTGGTCTGGGGACTAGGATTGCCCATCGGGCTAGCTGCTTGGGCAGGCTGGGGCTGGATGGGAGTGCAGTTGATGCGCCGGAGGAAGATCGAGCATCTCTTGCCATGGCTATGGGGAACGATGTTTTTCCTGTACCAGGCCACTCAATGGGTTAAGTCCATGCGGTATCTGCTCCCGGTCTATCCGGTCTTTGTCCTCTTTGCTGCGTGGATGGCAGTCAAAGCGTCCACAGCTGCACAACGGTCAGAGCAACACGACTATGACGAGTCATCCGTGCAAGTGCCGTCGGGAGAGACCCATGTCGCCCTCTCAGCGATCCACAGAACTGTCGTGCGGCCCTTGGCGCGAGCT
>JAGHDT010000296.1 GCA_021159805.1 Anaerolineae bacterium | reverse complement strand
CCCATATTGATCCAGCGCAGTCCCAAGCAAGGCCAGACGCTGGCGCCCGACGGCACAATCGAGCTTGTCTTCGATAAGCCGATGGACCAACAGACGGTCGCCAAAGCCCTGCGGGTTGAGCGGGCCGGCACCACACAGATGGTTGACGGTATTCTCTCCTGGGCCGATGACCTGACGGTCACCTTCTCTCCCAGCACAGAGCTGCCGCGGGACGAGACATTCGACGTGATCCTGACTCAGGACGCCAAGGCCAGCACGGGTGAGACCCTGCGCCAACCTTACACCTTCCGCTTCTCGACGGTCGGCGCGCTACAGGTCACCCAGGTCATCCCGGCGACCGACACCACTGACGTCGAGACGGATGCTATGATCACGGTGATGTTCAACCGGCCGGTCGTCCCATTGACAACCCTCAAGCAGATGGAAACACTGCCTGATCCGCTCACCTTCGAACCCGCACTGGCAGGCAGCGGTGAATGGCTCAACACGTCCATCTACGTCTTCCAGCCTGAGGTGCCGTTGGCAGGTGGCATCACCTATAGGGTCACCGTCTCTGATGAGCTACAGGATCTGTCCGGCACGCCGCTAACAGACGCCTATACGTGGCACTTCACCACCGTGCCACCCAAGGTGCTCTGGGTAGCTCCTCAGGAAGATGCGACCCTGGTCGATATCAACACGGCCATCACCGTGAACTTCAACCAACCCATCGACACCGCGTCAGCCACTGAAGCGTTCAGCTTGCGGGGAACCGGCGTCCTGGGGGGCGCTGTACGCGGCACAGTCGACGTACAGGGCAGCACCTTGATCTTCACGCCGACCCGGCCCCTTGAGTTCGACTCCCGCGCCACAGTGACAATCGACGCGGGCGTCACGTCAACCGCCGGCGGGAGAGGTATGGCGCGACCCTACACATGGCAATTCACCACCGTCCCCCTGCCAAGGATCATTGAGACCTATCCCAAGGATGGGGACCGAAATGCCCCATCCCACACCGAGTTCCGGATCGTCTTCAACACACCCATCGACCCCGCGACGGTGATGCCCAACCTGGCCATGACGCCGCCGCTCTCAGCCACGCAGGTTCACACCTACTTCTCGGCGTATAACAACACCTTCGTGCTCTATTTCGGCGCGCAGCCGTCCACGGACTACGTGGTCAGGATCGCGGACGGCATTGCCGATCCCTACGGCAACACGATCCCGCGCGGGCGAACGGTGAGATTCACCACCGCCCAGCTTCCCCCTACCTACCAGCTCCGCACACCGGATTTCATCGGCACCTACGACACCGCCCTTCCGGCGCGCCTGGTCATCTCCCATCTGAACCTCGACCGGCTCAATCTGCGGCTCTACGAACTGCCCATCAGCGCGCTCCAGGAGGAACCGTGGCAGTGGCAGGATCAGGACAAGGCCCTGCCGAAAAACTCGCTGATCCGCGAGTGGCGTGAGACCTTACCGTCGCCGCTAAACGAACAGCAGCAGTCGGTGATCAACCTCACCGAAGAACCGGGGGGCACCCTCTCCCCAGGCGTCTACCTGCTCGACGTCGAAGCCCCGGACCTGGACCACAACTCGTGGCGCAAGATACAGCGTCACATACTCGTCGTCTCCAGGCTGAACCTCACGCTGAAGACCGGACCGGAGGAGACGTTGGTGTGGGCCGTTGACCTGGCCACCGGAGACCCGGTGCCCAGCCTTGACCTCACAGTCACCGAGATCCATCGGGGGCGCCCGTCCAGCATCACCACGGACCGCGAGGGCATCGCACGCCTTGAGCTACCCCACGACTACCACAACCTGATGGTCGTGAGCGAGACCCCGTTCGCCGCCGTCGCCTCAGACTGGGGCCGCGGCATCAACTCGTGGGACTTCGGCGTCGGTGGGGGTCTGTCGTCCGAGGATTACCGCGCCTACATCTATACCGATCGTGCGATCTACCGTCCCGGCCAGACCATGGCCTTCAAAGGCGTGATCCGAGCCGAGGATGACGCTCAGTACAGCTTGCCCGGCATCTCGTCGGTGACCATCGAAATCCGCGGCATCTCAGGTGAGGTTTTGTATAACAAGCCCCTACCGGTCGGTGATAACGGCACATTCAATGGTTCACTCGAACTGGGCGCTAACGCCTCGCTCGGCGAGTACGTGATCAGCGCGACGTTTGCCGATCACTACAGCCAGACGTATTTCACTGTCGCCGCCTACCGCGCGCCGGAATTCGAGATAAACGTGACATCGGCCGCTGCCGAGATCCAACGCGGGGACGCGCTCGAGACAACGATCGAGGTCGCCTACTTCTTCGGCGGCCCCCTGAAGGAGACCGCGGTGACCTGGAACATCCTGGCCGAGTCCGCCGCCTTCGAGCCACCCTGGGGCGGACAATACACCTTCAGCGATACGGACGATCCCTATCGCTGCTTCGGCTGCTGGTGGGTTGAGCCGCCGACCGCCGAATCGCTGCTCAGCGGCGCAGGCACGACCGACAACGAGGGGCGGCTGGCCGTCACGATCTCCGGGAAGGAGCTTGCCGAAGTTCTCCCCACAGGCACCCAGCGGGTACTCCTTGAGGCCACAGCCGTGGGCCCCGACAACCAGCAGATCAGCGGGCGGGCGAGCACCACGGTGCACCCGGGGCCTTTCTATATCGGGTTGCAGCCTCGCACCTACGTCAGCCAGGCCGGCGAGGAGGCCGACATCGATCTCGTGACCGTGGACTGGCAGGGCGAGAGACTCAGTGGCAACGAGATCAAAGTGAGCCTCTACCGCCGAGAATGGATCAACACCTTTGTCGAAAACGACGCCGGCGGTGGACGATGGTCCTGGGCAACAAGGAAGACCTTCATCGACGAAACCACCGTCACAACGAACAACCTGGGAGAAGCCGTTGCCACCTTCGTCCCGGCAGAGGGCGGATCCTACCACGTCGTGGCGGAGCCTGCCAGTCCGACCGTGGAGACAGAGGATATCCGCACCTCGATCTTCATCTGGGTATCGGGCAGCGACACAGTGGCGTGGCGTCGTGAGAACCACGATCGGATCACCCTGGTCAGTGACAAGAGCACCTACCAGGTCGGCGAGACCGCCGAAATCCTGATCCCCTCACCACTGGAGTCACCTCAACTGGCCCTGGTGACCGTGGAGCGCGAGGGAATCCGCCGGTATGATGTGCTTCACCTTGAGACGAACAGCACCATCTATAGGCTGCCCATTGAAGGAGGCGATATTCCAAACATCTACGTGTCGGTGGTCCTGATCACGCCACACGGATCAGGGCCGGCCCAGTTCAAGATGGGCCTCCTGCCGTTGGAGGTCAACCCGGCACCCAAGAGACTGTCGGTCCAAGTTGAGGTGGACCTCGAACAGGCGCAACCCGGTGAGGACGTCACCTACACAATCACAGCGCTGGACCCTGACGGCCGACCGGTTGCCGGGGCAGAGTTGTCGCTGGATGTTGTCGACAAGGCCGTGCTAAGTCTCAAGCCGCGTACCCAGGACATCCTCAGCGCGCTGTACGCCCGGCGCCAGCTCCAGATCAGCACGGCTAGCGGCCTGAGCGTATCGGTGAACCGCTACCAGGAAGAACTCGATATCGAGATCATAGAGACCCAGGAGGCAATGGCCTTCGCCGATGATTCGGACATGGCGGAGGAGGCCATGCCGATGGAGGCACCCGCCGCCATGCCCACAGCCACGCTGGGGAGAGGAGGGGCGGAGGCAGAAAACAAGAGCATCGCTGCGCCTCCTGCGGACATCAAGGTGCGCGAGAGTTTCGCCGATACCGCCGCGTGGACGCCGGTGATCGTGACGGATCGGAACGGACAAGCCTCGGTTACCGTCACACTGCCGGACAACCTCACGACATGGGTCGCGCGGGCGGTCGGGCTGACCGCCGATACCCTCGTGGGCGAGGGCATGACAGATGTCGTCGCGACAAAGCCCCTGCTGATCCGCCCGGTCACCCCCAGATTTCTCGTCGTCGACGATCGCGCCCAGCTCGCCGCCAACGTCGCCAACAACACCGATGGTTCACTCGACGTCAAGGTTGGGCTGAGCGGCGCGGGCCTGCAGATCGATGCGGAGACGCCTGCACAACAGAGCGTCACCATCGCCGCGCACAGTGAGGCCAAGGTGACGTGGTGGACCAGCGTCAACGACGTCGCACAAGTCGAGGTCGTCTTCAGCGCCACCGCAGGGGACTTCACCGACGCCAGCAAACCACGGCTCACGACCGGGCCGGACGGCTCATTGCTGGTGCTGCGGTACACCGCGCCGGACACCGTGGGTACTGCGGGGCAGTTGACGGAGGGCGGCGCGCGGACCGAGGCCATCGCCCTGCCTCCCGAGTTCGACGACCGCCGCGGACAGCTGACCGTACATTTGGACCCCAGCCTGGCCGCAGCGATGCAGGAGGGGCTGGACTACCTGGAGCACTACGAGTATGAGTGCACAGAGCAGACAGTGAGCCGGTTCCTGCCCAATGTCCTCACCTACAACGCGCTGCAGAGCCTGGGTATCGATAATCCTGAGCTCGCGGCGAAGCTCCCCGGCCTGGTCGAGGAGGGTCTGGCCAAACTTGCCAACCAGCAGAACCCCGATGGGGGTTGGGGATGGTGGTATCGTCCGAGTGGGAGACAGAGCAACGCCTATGTCAGCGCCTACGTCGTCTTTGCGCTCCTCCGGGCGCAGGACGCGGGCTTCACCGTCGAACCCGATGTCCTGAACAACGGACTGAGCTATCTACAGTCCCAGGTCAAGTCCATCCGCGATCTGGATCACTACCGGGATGCCAACCGGCAAGCATGGCTGCTCTATGTGCTGGCGGAGGGCAACGCCGCCGACCGCGCCGATCTGGATACGCTGTATGACAACCGTGAGAAGCTCAGCACCTATGCGCGTGCCTACCTGGCACAGGCCATCTGGCTGTACAACCCGGCAGACGCGCGGCTTAACACGCTCCTCTCGGACCTCAACAATGCCGCGATCCTGAGCGCCACGGGCACGCACTGGGAGGAATCGCACCACGACTGGTGGGCGATGAACACTGATACTCGCTCCACAGCGATTATCCTCGACACGTTTGCCCGGTTGGACCCGGACAACGCGCTGATCCCCAATGCCGTGCGCTGGCTGATGGTAGCGCGCAAAGTCGGCATCTGGGAGACCACGCAGGAGACGGCGTGGGCCCTGATCGCCCTGACGGACTGGATGGTGGAGACCGGTGAGCTTGATGCCAATTATGACTTTGGCCTCTACCTGAACGATGTGGAGAGAGCCGTGGGCACAGCGACGCGAGAAACCGTGGCCCAAGGCGTGACAACGGTCATCCCGATCTCGGACCTCGACCCGGATGCCACCAACGCGCTGACCATAGCGCGCACAGACGGCAGCGGGCGGCTCTACTACACCGCCCACCTGCAGGTCTATCTCCCCGTGGAGAGCATCGAACCGGAGGACCGGGGCTTCATCGTCCAGCGCAAGTACACGCTGGCGAACTGCGAGGCCCAGGACCGCAGGGAATGCCCCGAGGTGACTGAGGCAAAGCTCGGTGACGTCATACGCGTTGATCTGACGATCATCTCACCGCACGATCGCTACTACGTGGTCGTCGAGGATCCCCTACCGGCCGGCGGCGAGGTGGTCGATACCGGGCTGGCAACCACCAGCCTGCTGGCGATGGGACCGAGTCTGCGGCGCGAGGGCTCGCGTTATTGGTGGTGGTGGCACTGGTACAGCCGCAGTGAGATGCGCGACGAGAAAGTGGTCCTGTTTGCCGACTACCTGGCCGCAGGCACCTACGAATACAGCTACACGTTCCGCACGACGTTGCCCGGCGACTATCATGTCATTCCCACCACAGCCAGTGAGTTCTACTTCCCGGAGGTGTTCGGCCGTAGCGATGGGCGACTCTTCACAATAACGCAGTAAATATATGCACACGTCCCAATAGATGCAGATCCTTGTCACACTGCTGGATAGCGGGTATACTGGTAACAGGTGGAGGACGCGAATCCCTATTCAGCGCCAGCAAGGAGAGGACAATGACCGCGATCAAGGAGATGGTGGAATACATCACCAAGAGCCTCACAGACGATCCCGACGCCGTCCGAATTACCGAAGCCATCGGAGAGACCGTGATTATGATCGAGATGAACGTTGCGTCCGGGGACATGGGTAGAATGATCGGGAGGAAAGGTCAAACTATCAACGCAATCCGCTCGCTAGCCCGGATCCTGGGAGCGAAAATGGAGAAGAAAGTCAGTGTGGAGATCATATGAGCCGCAAGGGCTCCTGACATCCAGCTGAGATGAGGCCATAGGAGAACCCGCTCGATGTGCGTGCACATCGAGCGGGTTCCTTTGTGAGCACCATAGACTACAGAAAACAAGCACAAGGTTCGCCAGGTACCCCGGCAGACGCCTCATCTCGCCTGACCTTGACCGATTGGGATTCGGTCCTACCCTACCAACCAATGGTTCATTCTATCTCAAGGAGCGACATATGATGGACCCCGCCACGAATCCGGAAACTCCAAACGTTCTGTTCATCTGCTGTGATCATCTGCGCAGCGATTGGCTGGGCTGCAACGGTCACCCGATTGTGATGACACCCCAGATCGATGAGCTGGCATACGAGGGAATAAACTTCACGCAGGCCTTCAGCGAAGTGCCGGTGTGTGTGCCGGCGCGGCGCGTCATGATGACGGGCAAGAACCGCTACGGCATCCATATGAACGTCAATGTGGACGGGCAGCCCTTCCCAGAGGGGCCAAAGCTGGCCGAGGTTATGACAGCAGCCGGTTACCAGACGTTCGCGGCGGGTAAGCTGCATACCTGCCCCCAGCGCAACCGCATCGGGTTTGAGGATGTGCAGCTCAACGAAGAAGGGCGGAAGCAGGGCGGCCTGCTCAAAGACGACTACGAGGCATTCCTCGACGATCATGGTTATGGCCATCTTGCCTACACCCATGGGCTGGGCAACAACGAGTACGGCATGCGGCTGAGCCCGCTGCCCGAGCCTTTCACGACGACGCATTGGACGGCGCAGCGCGCGATGGAGTTTATCGACCGCCGCGACCCGACGCGCCCCTTCTTCCTGCACGTCTCATTCGACAAACCACACCCGCCCATCGTGCCGCCGGAGAGCTTCTACGATCTCTACCGCCACATCGAGTTCCCTGAGCCCGTGATGGGCGACTGGGTGGATAGGAAACTGCCGACGCGCGTGCGCGGGCTGCAGCTCAAGAGCAATTACGATGACTGGAAAGACCATCCGCTGATGATCCAACAGAGCTTACGCGGCTTCGCGGCCACGATCACGCATATCGATAGTATGATCGGTGTTCTGCTTGGCCACCTGCGAGAGCACGGCCTGCTCGACAACACCCTGGTCATCTTCACGAGCGATCACGGGGACCAGCTCTTCGACCACGGCAATCTGGCGAAGGGCGACTTCTTCCGCGGATCCACAAACGTGCCCTACATCGTGCGCCCTCCACGGACGTGGGCCCGCCAGCACAACTTCACCTTCACGCAGGTTGACACGACCACGCCGGCGGGGCACGAGGACACAATGCCTACGATCCTCGATATCTGCGGCGTGCCGATCCCCAATTCGGTGGAGGGCCAGAGCCTGGTACCCGTGATGCTGGGTGAGAGGGATGCCTTCCGCAAGGCCACCTGCGGCAATTGTGGCGTCGTCTACGGCGTCAGTGATGCGCAGACCAAATACATGTGGTTCAGCGACGATGACTATGAGTTTCTCTTCGACCTCCAGAACGACCCACGCGATCTGCACGATCTAAGCGAAGATCCGAAGTGGCAGGATGTGCTGGGGAAGCAGCGGCGACGCATCATCGACTGGATGGCGGCAAACGACGACCCCCACATCGTGGATGGCAAGCTCAATCCGATTTCCGTTGACTTCGATCCGGCCTTAGCGCGCGCGAGCAACCTCTGGAACAACCGAGGGCGGCACTAGGTTGGACGTTGGACGTTGGATGTTGGATAGTAAGCAGAGACAGAGTAGGCAGCCACATGTCCAGCCCGGCGGCTCCTGAACCCGGTCTGCGTAGCGGCGAAGTGCCACTTCGCCACGCGTACAGACCCTTGCGGCGTCACGAGCCGTAGTGCGGGGCGCCATCCTCGGTGGGCCGTTGAATCACTGAACCACTGAGGCAGATGAATCCACTGAGCATTGACGT
>JAGHDT010000003.1 GCA_021159805.1 Anaerolineae bacterium | reverse complement strand
CCTCCGGCCTAGCCAGTTGCTGCTTTGGGCGCGGCGAATCATCTCCACGGCCATCAGATGTCCCATAACGACCACGTATGTTCGTATTTGCACGCTTTAGCGCTTTTCTGTTGACGCTTCGTGCACAAAATGCTATAGTTGGGTGGTATGCTGAAGCGAGAACGACAGATGCTGGTCCTGAAGCAACTGCGGGCGGATGGAGTGGTCCGGGTCTCTGACCTGGCCGGAGGGATGAGCGTCAACCCCGTCACCATCCGGCGCGATCTGGAGCAGCTGGAACAAGAGGGCAAGCTCCAACGCGTTCACGGCGGTGCAGTCAGTCGTGAAGGCGCGCCAACGCAGAGCCAATCCTCAGGAATAAGTCGACGTATCGGAGAAGCCGCCGCGAAGTTCATTCCCGACCGGAGCGTTGTCTTTCTCGGACCCGGCACCTTGACAGCTGAAATTGTGCCCTTCCTGCAATCGTACGCCCATCTCACCATCATCACGAATGCGCTGAACACAGCCTGGCGCCTGGCGCGCCAGCGGCAGCACACGCTCCACGTCATCGGCGGACAGGTAGGCGACGACTATGGCATCTACAGCGATCCGGACAGGCTGCGACGCGTCCGTGCCGAGCGGATTGTAATCGAAGCCAACGGGCTGGATGCCGAGCGCGGCCTCACCCACGATGACCGGGAGACAGCCGGACTGATGCGCGAGCTCTTCTCGCTCGGCGCGCAGGTCATTGTGTTGATCACGCCGGAACGCCTCGGGAAGGCCGGCGCGCTCTTCATCGCCCCGGCCGGCGAGGTGGACATCCTCATCACCGGACGTGAGGCCGACAACCCACCGCTGTGGGATCTCAGTGAACTTGGCATTCGGGTCGTCCTGACGTGAGCCGGATGCCCTTGTGTGGCTCGCTCTATCCAGAGCCACTTGGTCGATTCAGTATGCAGTGGTCTTTCCTCAATACACAGTTCTAAAAGGAGCTTCTTATGGCTAGCGTATCATATAGGCACGTGACGAAGGCCTTCGGCGATGTCGTCGCCGTCTCCGATCTCACGATTGACATCGAAGACAAGGAATTCCTCGTCTTCGTCGGCCCGTCCGGGTGCGGCAAGAGCACCAGCTTGCGGATGCTGGCAGGTCTGGAGGAGATCGACGAGGGTGAGATCTACATCGGTGACCGCCTCGTCAACGACGTCCCCCCGAAGGACCGCGACATCGCCATGGTCTTCCAATCCTACGCCCTCTACCCTCATATGAGTGTCTACGACAACATGGCCTTCGGCCTCAAGCTGCGCAAGGTCCCCAAGCAGGAGATCGAACGCCGCGTTAAGGAATCCGCCGGCATGTTGGGTATTGAGCACCTGCTCGACCGCAAACCCAAGCAGCTCTCCGGTGGCCAGCGCCAGCGCGTAGCCGTAGGGCGCGCCATCGTGCGTGAGCCCAACGTCTTCCTGATGGACGAGCCGCTCTCGAACCTGGACGCCAAGCTGCGTGTTCAGGCTCGCGCCGAGATCTCGAAGCTGCACCAGCGCCTGGGCACCACGTTCATCTACGTGACCCACGACCAGATCGAGGCTATGACCATGGGCACGCGCATCGCCGTGCTCCGCGATGGCGTCCTCCAGCAGGTCGATACGCCGCAGCACCTGTATGATCTCCCCGGCAACATCTTCGTCGCCGGCTTCATGGGCAGCCCGGCTATGAACTTCTTCGACACCACCGTCATCGAAGAAGATGGCACCATGTACGCCGACTGCAAGGGCTTCCGCCTTGAGATCCCTGAAAACAGATCCGCGCCCTTCAAGGACTACTTGGGCAAGGAAGTCGTGATAGGCGTGCGCCCCGAGCACATCCACGATCCGGAATACTCGCCCCCCGGCATCACCCCCTCCCTGGTCGAGGCCAAGGTCGAGATCACCGAGTTGATGGGCAACGAGGTCAACGTCTTCTTCACAATCGGCGACATCGATTTTATGGGCCGCTTCGATCCACGAACCAAGGTCGCCGTCGGCGTGACGAAGACCGCCGCGTTCGATATGAGCCGGGTCCACGTCTTCAATAAGCAGACCGAAAGAGCCATTCGCTAGTCTCTGGCTGCAGACAAGGGTCGGACCACTCAGAGGCCCGGTGTGCGCATCGGGCCTCTCTTGTCGGCCCAAACATGATTTCTACGAGCCGTTTGAAGTCGCTTTGGTGTTGACAAGTTGGGGATTCTGCGTATAATTCCTAACGCTTAAGCCCGAGTGGCGGAATCGGCATACGCGGCAGCTTGAGGAGCTGTGTCCTTTTGGACGTGGAGGTTCAAGTCCTCTCTCGGGCACCAACAAGAGGGCCGGCTTGGTCAATGACCAGGCCGGCTTTTCGTTTGGTCTGAGAGCGCGTCCCTACGCTTCCGGAGCCTGCTTCAGGCCCAACCGCTCATATTGGCATGGCGGGGCGTCATCCTCATCTTTGAGCGAATCCGACAGAATGAGAATAACCTATCCCGTCTGCCCTCCTGTGAACTAGACACGACCGCCCTGCGCAGCCAGGGCGATGCCGCCAAAGATACCGGCCTTGTTGCCCAACTGCGAGGGCAGGATGCGGATATCATCTACCGGG
>JAGHDT010000283.1 GCA_021159805.1 Anaerolineae bacterium | reverse complement strand
CGTCTAACCCTGGCGTAGTAGCATACTCCGGCAACAGCACCAGGTCCTGTTCACCGCACTCCAACCCTTCAAGTTTCGTCCGCATCCAGCTAAGACAGGCCTCAGCGGCGGCCACAGTGCCTTCTTTCGGATACAACGGCTGGAAAACAACAGTCCTCATACTATTCCTCCTCGGTTAGCGGTGCACAGACAGACCCATCAAGCACTTGCGCAAGCTGACCAACTTGGTCCAGAACGCTACAAAGCAAAGCCACTCTCAGAACAAGATTTGACAGCGCAGCCATCTCTAGCAACTTACTGGATAGCCTCTCCTGTCGAAGTCAGAACAACTCAAAGAACTCATCAGTTCCCAACATGGGGATCAATATCGACGCTAGCTCTGCTATCGACCTGCCGAATTCAACATCTAGCCAATGGTCTGCAGTGCCCCGATAGCACATCCGTTGCGCCTTGAAATGGCGTTTCTCACTGTCTGTCAGGATGAAACGCATCACCGGCGCGAACTGCCCGTGGATGCGTTCCTCCTCCTGTATCCACAGTACCATGTCGCTCCTCGGCATTGTGCCCACTCCTAGATCATTGGTCAAATCCGTCACAAGTTCCATCAAGTCCGGGCCAACAATTTCATGTATCGTGATTTGCTTGGACTTGACATCCACTCGGTAATGTCTGGCCTTTAGATGTGTCCGCAAAGCCGCTTGTACGATGCTGATTTCACCCTCCAGCAGTTCAATTGGCCGGACTCTTGCCAGGGATACGACACCATTCACGCTCTCGCGAATCTCATAACCTTCAGGTATCTCTTCAAGCACCGTGTCTTTCGGTTCGCGGGCGAAGTAGTAGCGCGACCTGCCTGTCTTGGTTGCTCCCTGGCATAGGTGGTACGCGCGGCCTTTACGACTTGTGTAGGTAATGGACATCTCCAGCTCTCCCTGCTTTTGCGCTCACTTTGTCTTTCGACTCACGTGTTGATCCGATGACGATACTCGGCGCGTGGGTCGAATCCAGCGGCTCGTTGGACAGCCCTGCCGGCAGCTCCCCAATTGCTAGGGTTGCACCCATATTAAGCTCTCAACCTCGAGAAGCGTTCCCAGGTATTGCTCCAGTGCGACAGGCACCGGGTCGGCCGGCAACCCAGGCAGCTGGGAATGATATTCCTCGTCCGAGACTTGCTGGAGCTCCGTACTGCCGGGTTCCATCAGGTAGAGCCCACTTGCGCCCTCAGGATTGCAGCCGATGTCCTGAGCGTCGATCAGAATCGCACCCGTGTCTGGATTGTAGGCCACTTGATTGAAATAGTCTGGCCACACAACCTGTATCTCACCAGAGGCGACATTGACTGTGATGAGATTTCTCCCACCACAGTCCGGTCGCCACGAGTGCACCAGGGCTGTGTCGACCGCGACCCAGTCAACCAGCACCTCGGCCCCGGTCCTGGGATCAGGCTCATACAGTGATCGGACGCCTGTACCGTCAGCACGAGCCACCCACACGCCCACCATCATGTAGCCGGCCCCCGTGCCAAAGTTCGACGCACCTGTGTGAAAAATGTACCGGCTGTCCGGTGACCAGCTGATCTGATAGGCTTGACTGGGGCCATCTGTCAATCGGGTGATCTCTCTCAGATCCCGGGAGACTACGTACAGATCAGCAGAGATGCCGTCGTGCCCGCTGACAAAGGCCAGGGTGGAACCATCGGGCGACCAGGCAAGCCCTCCTCCCTCAAAAACCACCGCACGGTACACCTGCTCGGCAGAGAATTGCAGATCTTCGGATGAGTCCCCGGTCACGTTCGGGATCTGGAGTTCTGTCACGGTGTGAGCTGTCCCCTCCGGCAGCGAAAGGACCTTGAGCGTCAGGCCACCACGGCTATCGAGGGCAAACCCCGCCTCACCATCCGTCACGTAGGCTATCCACCTTCCTGAAACAGAGACAGTGCGATGAGGGACGACGTCCTGGGTAAGATGCGTCAGTCCGGAACCGTCCTCATTCACAGCCCAGATTCCCTCTTGATTCAAGATCAACGCCCACGGCCCACTGACCGACAGTGGCGCTGGCGGCGACGCCGTTGGAGTTGCAGTGTGGGTAGCCGCAGGTTCAGGCGGAAGAGTGGCGGTCGCAGTTGGTGTCAGTGTAGCCGGTGACGACGGTGTTGGCGTCTGCGACGGCCGAACCTTGACAGCCGGCCTGGCCGTTGGCGACGCTGGCTGTACGCCGGCACAAGAGCATACTGTCAGACAGAGCAATAGGCCTAATCCTCTTCGCAGCATAGCTAGATTCTCCTTGCCGTTGACATAAGGTTGCCTAACCATGATTAGCTGGACACCATACCGTGCTCGCCGCCCATCCCGGCCGCTCTGTGGCGGAGCGACCAAGATGGACACGGGCCAGGAGAGAGACTACGCTACCCCTCCCGTCAGCAACTGCAGTCGCACAGCGTCACGCCAGGACGCTGTCTTGGGGAAGTCCTCAAAGCTGCGCAGGGCCGCCAGCGACGCGTCCTCGCGGGAGACGCCCAGCGTCTGGAGCAGCCGGTAGTCCTGCAAACTCTCACCGAAGATCTCCCAGCGCATAGAATCGACGGGGCCATCCTCTCCCGGATAGACCATGAAGGGGTCGCCGTAAGGCCAGCCCCCGGCCCATTTCTCGCCCGCCTGCTCCGTGTAGGGGTCGATCAGCCTGCGGGTCTGCGAGGCGTACCAGTAATTGTAACCCCAGTGCAGGAAACCCTTGAACGGCCAGCGGTAGAAGAGGAGGCCGTGCATCGCGATCTTGGGGAGCGGCGTGTCAAGGACGCGGTTAAGGAAGCGCCCACGCGGGTAGCAGCAGTAGTAGCACCACGAGGTGATCCCCTCGGCCAAGAAATCCAGCGCCGTCGTGATGCTGGGCGCGGGCATGTCCATCACACCCTGACGACCGAAGTCGATATCGCTCAGCGCGTCCATCACTTTGATCCACGGCGCCAGCTCCCGGAGCATTACGCGGTCCGCCTGATACTGCGGCAGATGCTCACCATGGGGTTCGTCCGAGATGTGGAAGAAGGAGGTCTCCAGGATATCTTCCTGAGCCAGGAACCGGCGCAGCTCGGGCAGGAACTGCGCCAGGAAGCGGCGGTAGGTATCTGACGTGGCGGGCGTCTCCGGCGACCACAGGAGCCTCTCGCCGCGCCCCTGCCCCTCGTAGATCCGAATGGCGGTTTTGCCGCCCCACTGGGTGAAGAAGTGCGTCCACTCGAAGTGCGTGAGCCCCGACTGCCTGGCGAGGTCGACGTAGCGCTTGACGTCCCGCCAGTTGAAGCTGTAGGTGTCGGGTCCGGTCCGCGTCACGTCCAGCAGCTGGGTGGGGCGTTTGACTCCATCCAGCGGCGGTGTGAAGACCGGCACGTAGATGGTGTTCACCCCGTGTCCGGCCACATCGCGCATATAGGGCGCGGCAATCGACCAGAACCGCGCGTCGAAGAGGTCGGTCTTGTACCAGTCGATCAGCGCATCGGCGTAGAACCAGTGGATGATGTTGAAGTCCGTCCGCGGCGCAAGCGTTACGTCGTGCAGCCGGACGGTTGCCGTCAGCTTGATCTCAGCCCCGTCCTCAGGGATCACACGGATGGCGATGACGTGGTCGCCGGGCCCACCAGCCTCAGGCCGCACGGTGATCCAAAAGGCGTTTGTCTCCTCGGCCATCAACAGAATCCGGTCCTCGTCAAAGAGAGGGTCGGGCACGTAGCCGGGAATATGCCCGCGTCCATCGGTGTCCTCGTCGACCGGTGGGTTGTGGTGCCGGACGGGCACATAGCCGACCCGGCGCACGCGGACCGACCAACCGGACGGACCGGCCGCAGCAACGCGGACGGGGCGCCGCTCTCCGGCATCTATCCGCAACACCACCTGAAAGCTCATCTGCTCATTGAGCGCCCCATTCAGCACCAGCGGCTGTGGGGGTGCCAAAGGCGTATTGGGGTAATTGCGTACAACAGACGACGTTAGCCAAGCGTGTAAGGTCATTCATCTCCTCCCTGCAACTAATACCAGCGTGCTGAATCTCTCTCCTAGCCATGCATCGGCGATCCGCCACCGACTGGGTTCACGCACAAAAGACGACCCGGCGGGTCGTCTCTACAACATCGTACACCGCGGGAGTCGTTGTGCAGACGTGGCAAACCCCTTGGGTTCGCCACGCCGGGTCTTCTCCAATGTGATCCATGCTGCTCGGAAGCGAAAAGCGGCCAGTGACTCATAAGATACCACCATGCGCGGTCTCAAACATCGCGATAGCGTTCTCCAGCTTGACGTCCCAGTGAAGCTCGGTTGTCGAACCTAGGAAGTATCCGCGACCATTCGCATCCGCAATGGTCTGGCGGCAGACGGCCCTGACCTCTTCCGGTTCGCCAAAGGGCAGCAGTTGGCTGACATCGATCCCGCCGGTGAGGAAAAGGTGGGGATGGCGCTGGCGCACTGCTTTCACCGACATGCCGGCAAGCACCTCCAGGGGGTTCAGGCCATCAATGCCGGCATCGACAAGGTCGTCCAGGATCGTCCAGAGGTTGCCGTCGGAGTGAAAGAGACAAAGCGTATCGCGGCTGTGCCACGCATCCACCAGGCGTCTCAGCCGGGGGAGCCACAGGCGCCGCAACCAGCGCGGAGAGAAGAGCAGGCCGGTCTTGTAGGCCAGATCATCATATGTCAGTGCGATGGGGATGAGCTGGGGGTCGGCGATGGCGGCGACGCGGCGGAGCTCCAGCTGCAGGCGCGCCTCCAGCCAGGCATCGACAAGGTCAGGTGCGTCGGCCAGGAGATAGGAGAAGAGCTCCATCCCAGCGGTCCAGTACATCTCAGTCAGCCCCACACCGCTCTCCAGCACGAGAACGGTGGGATCGTCGCGACCCGTGGGATCGCCGCGCGCAAAGAGGCGTTGGAGGTCGCGCACTTCGTCGTGGACCTGATCGGCGAAGGCCCGGTCGCGGAGCGCGGCCTCCGCTCGGCGGATCTCCGTCTGTACCCACGCCTTCAAGGTCGACACGTCGTGAAAGGGGCGCTCCACGATCCAGCCGGTCCAGCGCTCCTGTTGGATGACGAGGCCATCGTCACGCCGGTGGCGGCCGGGTGTAAGGGGTCCATAGGGCATGCGGGTCATGTCCAGCACCCTGCCGATGGCAAATCCTTTCACGCGCCGCCCGTTCTGCGGGGTCAACGGCTCCCCAGCATAGTGCTCGATGACCGCGTCGTTCTCCAGGATGTCGTAGCAGGGGACGCGATCCGTCTCCTCGAAGCGCACGGTGCGCATCACGCGCTCGCGCTTTGTAAGGGTCGTCGGCATCGGTGGCTCCTGATCTTGTGCGGCTCTCTAGACGAAGAAATCAGTGTGCAAAGGCAGGCGTTATCTCTATCGCGTAGGTCGGTGTCGGGCCGTTGAGAAGGATGTAGGTCTCGCCGCGTTGGCTCAACCAGATCATGGCACCCCCGATGAAGAGCTGGAAGCGGCCGGGTCCCGGCGTCTCGGGCGCCGTGGCCCACCCCAGTGCTGTCCGGACGTCAGGATGTTCTGCCCACAGTTTGCCGAAACCAAGGGTGGGCACGAGGAGGCCTGCCGGCGGCGTTGCCACCGGATCGGGGTCACCAGGCTGGTAACCGTCATCATAGCGGGTGAATTCTCCCGTCGGATGGAGTAGGTAGATGACGGGCTGTTCGTACCACCCGATGTTGTTGGACCAGAGCAGCGCACCATTCTCGAAGGGCTGGTAGGAGGTCTCGACCTCCCGGGCCACCGGCGTGATCCGGGGATGGTTTGAGGTTGGGCATCCCAGCGCAGCCTGCCGCGTCGAATCAGCTTGCCAGATGGCCAGGAAGGGGCCTTGCGGCAGAACCGTACAGGTGATCTCCACCGTCGAGGAAGGGGATGGCAAGGGCGTCGGCGCGGAGGTCGACGTCGGCGTGGCCGCGGGCACGGTGTCCGTCGTGGGTGTCGCGTCCGCAGGCGCCGGCTCCGTCGGCTGTGGTGTCGGCGTGGCGGCGGGGGTTTCGGGGCGTGGTGTGGCGGTTGATGTGGGCGCTGGTGACGTGGCTGTGTGACCCACCAGCGAGGTCTTGGTGGGCGGCCGGGTAGCCGTGGCGGGCGGGTTAGGCGAAGGCAGCAGCGCGGCACGAAGG
>JAGHDT010000369.1 GCA_021159805.1 Anaerolineae bacterium | reverse complement strand
CTGATCGATAACGGCATCAGCTGCCTCTTGGCCATCGGCGGCGATGACACCGCTTATTCAGCCTACCGTGTCGCCCGCTACGCTGACGAGAACCTCGGTGTGCGCATCCGCACGGCCCACGCCCCCAAGACCATTGACAACGATCTTCCCCTGCCCTACGGCATCCCCACGTTCGGCTTCGACACCGCCTCTGACATCGGCGCGCGCACCGTGCTGAGCCTGATGGAGGACTCACTGACCACCGAACGATGGTATATCGTCGTGGCGATGGGACGCAAGGCCGGTCACCTCGCTTTGGCCATCGGCCACAGCTCCGGTGCAACCCTGACGTTGATCCCCGAGGAGTGGCACGGACGCAAGGTCCGAATGCAGGAGGTCATCGACGTCTTAGTCACCTCCATCCTGCGCCGCCTCGCCGAGGGTCGCCGCCACGGCGTCGCCGTCGTAGCCGAGGGGTTGATCGAGATGATGGATCCATCGGACTTCGATGAGCTGAACAGCGCCGAGCGCGACGAACACGGACACGTGCGGCTCGCCGAGATCAACATCGGCCACACTTTGCGCAACAAGGTTCGTGCTGAGCTGGAGAAACTGGGCATCGAGATGCGCGTGGTCAGCAAGGACATCGGCTACGAGTTGCGCAGCTGGGACCCGAACCCTTACGACATCGGCTACACACGCACCCTCGGCCAGGCCGCTGCCGAGTTCCTGATCAACGGCGGCAGCCACGCAACCGTGACCATCCAGCAGGGCCGCGTCGTCCCGATCCCCTTCGATAGCATGATGGACCCGGAGACCGGCCACACCGAGGTGCGCCTCGTCGACGTTGACTCGGACCAGTACAGGTCAGCCTACAAGCTGATGGTGCGACTCAAGGACGAGAATGCCGATGACGATCTCCTGATCTCGCGGATGGCCGCACAGACCAATCTGACGCCGGACGAGCTGATGGTTCGCTACGGCTACCTGATGCACGCCGCGGAGCGGCCTTTCTGAACTGACTTACTCAGCTTTCCGCAAGGCGCCCCGTGGCCCTGGAGACCATCGGTCACACAGCACAGGTCCCTGGGTTCTGATCGAACCCGAGGACCTGTCTGCTTCTGACCTACCGGCTCAGCCGGCATCCCGGTGCGCGACGTGTTAGGCGCCGATCTGCCCCAGTTTGTGGACAGCATCTACCAGCGCAGGATACAGCCCTCGGAAGATCACATATTGGCGCGCATAGGCGTCAACCCGCGCGGAATCCGGCAACACAACCTCATCGTGCCGGCGAACCACCCGAGAGATGGCGTCCTGCATGTCGCCAAAGACACCCGTGCCGATGCCCGCGAGCATCGCAGCGCCCACGGCGGCGGCCTCGGTTGTGCACGTGCGCCGTATGGGACAGTTGTAGATATCAGCCTGCAGTTGCAGCCAGAGCGGATGCCGCGTCGCACCACCCGAACCAACGATCTCATCCACGGGCACACCCAGCGCGAGCATCACATCCAATCCCTGGCGCATGCCGAAGACCACGCCTTCCATCACCGCGCGGACCAGATGCGCACGGCCGTGGCGCCGGGTCAGCCCGATGAAACTGCCACGCGCCCGTGGGTCCATATGGGGAGTGCGCTCGCCCGCAAGATAGGGCTGGAAGAGCAAGCCATCGGCGCCAGCGGGCACGCTCGCGGCAGCATCTGCCATGGCACCATAGGCCATCCCGTCGAGCACCTGATCGCGCAGCCAACGGAGCGAGAGTCCGGCGCTCAGCATTGCCGTCTCGACGTGCCAGAGATCCTGCCGCACGTGGCAGAAACTGTGCATCCGTAGCTCAGGATCGACCACACAGCGACGGGTCGGGGCCAACAGCTGCCCTCCGGTACCGATCGTTGACGAAACGATGCCAGGCGCCACCACCCCATTGCCCAGGGCCTGCACAGCCTGGTCGCTCCCCCCAAAGACCACTGGCGTACCCGCCAGAAGGCCGACCTCACCGGCGATGCCGGGCAGCAATCCGCCGGCCACAGCCGTGGAACCAGAGACCTCGGGCAGCACGTCACGCGCCAGCCCAAGCTCCTCAAGCAGCGGCACACTCCATCCGCGCAGCGCAGGGTTGAACATAGATGTGGAGGACGCATCGCTCGGCTCCGTGCCGATCTCACCGGTCAGCCGGTAGCGCACATAGTCCTTGGGCAGCAGCAGCCAGCGCATCGCCTGCACCGTCTCAGTCTCGTGCTCCTGCAGCCACAACCAGGTGGCGAGCATGAAGCCGGTGGCCACCGGATTACCGGTCCACGCAGCCAATCGCGCTTTGCCCAGCCTGGCGACCAGGTCGTGGACCTGCTCACCGCTGCGCTGATCAGCCCAGATGATGGCCGGACGAAGCGGACGTCCGTCAGCGCCAACACATACAGTGCCGTGCATCTGACCCGAGAACGAGAGACCGGCCACAGCCGACGGCGCGATGTCGGCATCGCTCAGAGCCCGCCGCAACGTCGCCACCACCGCCCCAACCCAGCCCTCGGGGCCTTGCTCTGCCCATCCCGGGTGCGGCGTCTCCACCATGGTCTCCTGGCTGGCAACTGCCAACACTTGGCCGTCAGCTGAGAGCACAACTGTCTTCGTGCTTGACGTTCCGATGTCGATACCGATAAGCGAGGCAGAACCCACTGGCCACCTCCTGCGGACCGGGAATGAACTCACCCAGTCTACATCAGTTCACAAATGGCAGAAAGCCGAGGCTGTGCAGAGCAACTTCGGCATTTGTCAGCAAGTGCATAGGGCGCCTTCTACTTCGGTAATTGCAGCTTGCACCGTGGAGCGGACGGTCAGACTCACAACTTGTCTCCGTCTAGGGAAGCCCAACCCACATGAGACCTGCATGTATACCGATTTCCCCTGCAAGGATGCCCGGCTATCTGGCGGCCCCGCTCGTCGCACTTTCACGCTTGCGTGGT
>JAGHDT010000230.1 GCA_021159805.1 Anaerolineae bacterium | reverse complement strand
GCCATGTCCGCCGGCGGACACCACGCAGGACGAAAATACGACACGATGAACGGCCCAAAGCCGCGATTGAGCTTAGGCGAAGGGCTTTGCGCCGGCAGAGGGTGATTCTCGAGGCAGAACCTCCGGTCCCCTCTCCCGTCGGAACGGGAGAGGGTTAGGGTGAGGGCTCTACGGGGTTATTTTCGAAGTAGCCGAATAGTCACATTCAACACCAACCACCCTATCAATCGGACGGACCCAGCGACTTGAGCAGATCGCCGCGCCGTGATACACTGCAGCAAGGTGTGGCCTCGTGGACTGGGGCTTTGGGAATCAACTACTGGACAATAGCCAAGGGGAGCCTGAGACATGGACTGTTCGTATCACAACAAGATTCTTCGCGTCAACTTAACCCGTGGCACGATTGCGGTGGAGGAGCCCGGCGCCGTTCAACTTCGCCGGTACATGGGCGGCTGGAACATCATCGCCGACGTGCTCTTGCGCGAAGTACCGGCGGGCGCTGATCCGCTCGGGCCGCACAACAAGCTCATCTTCGCCCCCGGTGTGGTGACGGGATTGGCTATCTCAGGCGCCTCGCGGAACGCCATCGGCGGCAAGTCACCGATCACCGGCGGCTTCGGCGCATCAGAGGTCGGCGGCTCTTGGGGCGCCCAGTTCAAGCGCGCCGGCTTTGATGCCTTGATTGTCGAAGGCGTGGCTACGAACCCCGTCTACCTTTGGATCAAGGATGGCGAGGTGGAAATCCGTGACGCCGCACACCTTTGGGGCAAGACTACCAAAGAGACGCAAACGTTGATCCGTCAGGAGCTGGGCGATGATCGCGTCGAGCTGGCTATGATCGGTCCCGGCGGCGAGAACCTGGTCCAGTATGCTTGCGTGATGAGCGGTCTCAAGGACGCCGCCGGGCGCTCGGGGCTGGGCGCCGTGATGGGCTCCAAGAGGCTGAAAGCTGTGGTCACGCGGGGAACGCAGGGGCTGAAGGCAGCCGATCCCGAGACGATCCAGGCGATGGCGCGACGCGCAGCCAAAGAGGTCAACGACGGGACGAGGGCCGCGTGGGCACACACGGCCGGCACCGGCGGCACCTCCCTCGAGGGTGGAATCCTCTCGGGCAACATGCCCATCCGCAACTTCCGCGATGGCGAGTTCCCTGAGATCGGCGGTCTCGAGTACGTCATGGACAAGATCGGCGTCAAGATGGAGGGCTGCTGGGGCTGTGCTGTACGCTGCAAGAAGGTCGTTCAGGCGGAGTCACCTTACCCCGTCGATCCCGACTACGGCGGCCCCGAGTATGAGACCATCGGCAGCCTTGGGTCAACCTGTGGCGTGAGCGATATCGTCGCTGTCTCCAGAGCCAGTGAGCTGTGCAATGGCTATTCGATGGACACGATCGGGACCGGCGTGACCATCGCCTTCGCGATGGAGTGCTTTGAGAACGGCCTGCTCACTCTGGAGGACACGGAGGGCATCGACCTGCGCTTCGGCAACAGTGATGCGATGATCAAGATGGTGGGCAAAATCGCGCGACGCGAGGGGCTGGGCGACATCCTCGCCGACGGACTGCTGCCCGCGGCAGCCAAGATCGGGCAGGGCGCTGAAAGGTACGCCGTGCACGCCAAAGGGCAGGCCCAACCGATGCACGAGCCCCGTCTGAAACGCGGCCTCGCGATCGGGTACGCGATGTCGCCCACCGGCGCTGACCATTGTCACTCGCTGCACGACACCGCACTCGTCTATCCGAACGAGGAGGGCTTCGTTCAGAGCGCTGACCTGCGTGGCATGGGCGCGCTGGAAGCCATGGACCTGGACGACCTGGGGCCGGACAAAGTACGAGCCGTCATCTACGACACGATGGGGAAGGTGCTACAGAACTGCCTGACCATCTGCTTCTTCACCGCCTGGAGCATGCGCGAGCTCGCCGACATGGCGACGGCGGCCACGGGCTGGGATGTGGGCGAGTACGAGCTGCTCAAAGTGGGCGAACGCGCCTTGACCCTGGCCCGCGTCTTCAATATGCGCGAGGGGTTGACCGTCGACGATGACAAGCTCTGCCCACGGAGCTACCACCCGACCCAGGGCGGCGCTCTAGCCGAGGGGGGCATCGATATGGAGGAGCTCCGCGAGGCCGTCCACACATACTACGGCATGATGGGTTGGAACAGAGAGACAGGCGCGCCCACGGTCGAGAAACTCCAGGAGCTGGGCGTCGGCTGGGCAAGCGCATACCTACCCCGCTAGATGTTCAGAATCTCTCCCGACGATTAGCGTTTCGCCAAAGGGCACTGCCGCCGGCGAGACGCTCACCTGCCGTCCTCTGCTGAGGAACAGGTCAGACGGGCCGCCAGTTCTCCGGCCGGCCCGTTTGACCTGGAGGGCAACACCTCAGAAACCAATCTCCTCCCAGTGCCATCCATGACAAACAGCTCTTGTAACAAGTGTTGCATCCTGTGGAACATCTGTTATGATAGCCGAACTGGATTCAGTGTGATTGACTTCATCTCGTCTTCATCGACAGGAGGTGGCTTATGAACTGGGTTGTTTTCTCCTACTCGCTTCCCTCCAAATTGTCGAGTCCGCGCGTCTCTGTCTGGCGGCAACTTAAACACGTTGGAGCTATTTCTCCGGTCAGCGGTGCATACATCCTTCCGGCCGATGACGCATGCACAGAAACTTTTGGTTGGCTAGCCCAGCAGGTGAGGCAGGCCGGTGGAGAAGCGTTGGTGATGCACGTCGAAGAGTTCCAAGGCCTCACCGATCGGGCGCTGATCACCCTCTTTCATC
>JAGHDT010000478.1 GCA_021159805.1 Anaerolineae bacterium | reverse complement strand
CTTCAAGGTCAACGACGTCCCCATCCTGTGCAAGGGCACTAACTGGGTCCCCGCCGATGTCTTCCACAGTCGGGATGCAGAGCGCATTCCGGCCATCCTCGACATGGCAGTGGATCTCGGGTGCAACATCATCCGTTGTTGGGGCGGCAACGTCTACGAGGACACGGCGTTCTACGAGACCTGCGACCGTCACGGCATTCTGGTCTGGCAGGACTTCGCGATGGCCTGCGCCCGTCATCCCCAGGATCCGGCCTTTCTGGAGGCTATCCGCAGCGAAGCGGTGGCCGTCGTGCGCAAGCTGCGCGCCCATCCCTCCATCGCGCTCTGGTGCGGAGACAACGAATGCGACGAGCTCTTTGAAGATCCCGCCCAGAACCGCATTACCCGCGAGACCCTGCCGCAGGCCGTCGCCCAGGCCGATCCGTACCGCCCCTATCTGCCAAGCTCACCCTACATCTCCCCGGAGAGCGCCGCGAACGGCCAGTTAAGGCCTGAACAGCACCTGTGGGGGCCGCGCGACTACTTCAAGAGTGACTTCTACACGCAGCACACCGCGCACTTTGTCAGCGAGATCGGCTATCACGGCTGCCCCAACCTCTCCTCCATCAAGCACTTCATCGACGATGACCATCTGTGGCCGTGGCAGGACAACACCCAGTGGATGACCCACTGTACCGCACCAGCCATGGAAGATGACGACCGCAAGTTCCGTGTGAAGTTGATGGCCGACCAGATCCGGGAGCTCTTCGGTATCGAGCCCGACGATCTGGAGACCTTCATCCTGGCGTCACAGATCTCGCAGGCCGAGGCGAAGAAGTTCTTCATCGAGATGACACGCCTGGGCAAGTGGCGGCGCACCGGCGTGATCTGGTGGAACCTGATGGACGGTTGGCCGCAGTTCTCCGATGCCGTGGTCGACTACACCTTCGGCAAGAAGCTCGCCTATCACTATATCAAGCGTGTCCAGCAGCCGCTCTGCCTCATGGTCGAGGAGCCCAAGAACTGGCACGTGCGCCTCGTGGCGGGCAACGACAGCCGCCAGGATCAACGCGGCGAGTACCGGCTCTGGGACGCAGACAGCGGCGAGACCCTGGTGGAGGGTGCATTCTCAAGCCCGGCCAACACCAACATCGTGCTGGGCCAGGTCCCCGTCTCGCGGAGTGACCGCCGGCTCTTCCTGATTGAGTGGACGACGGGCGTGTCCACGGGCACGCCCGTCGGCGCAATGACCGGCGGCAACCACTACCTGCTGGGCACCCCACCCTTTAGCTTGGATCGCTATCGTGCCTGGCTCGACCAGATCGCGGCCCTGATGCCGAACTTCCCGGCTTCTGACGTAGGCAAGTGACACACGACTCGCAGGCCTCAAGGAAAAAGCAGATGACGAAAATCGCGGTCTTGGTCTCGGGCAGCGGCACGAACCTGCAAGCCATTATCGATGCCGTGGACGGTGGCAGCCTGCCCGGCATTGAGATCACGGTGGTTGTCTCGAACCGCCGCGAGGCCCGTGGCGCCCGGCGGGCTATCCAGCACGGGATACCCCTGGTCTACTTCCCCTTGCTGCCGTACAAGAACGCGGGACGTGCGCGCGAAGACTACGACGCGGATCTGGCCCAGATCGTCCAAGGATTCGGCGCCGACTGGGTCGTGCTGGCTGGATGGATGCACGTCCTCTCCGACGCGTTTGTCAGTCGGTTCCCTCAGCAGGTTTTGAACCTACACCCCGCGCTGCCGGGGACCTTTCCGGGCACCCACGCCATCCAGCGCGCCTTTGAAGCTTACCAGCGCGGCGAGATAGACCACACCGGCATAATGGTCCATCTCGTCCCGGATGAAGCCGTCGATGCCGGTCCCGTCATCGCTCAACAGACGATCCCCATTCTCCCGGAGGACAACGCTGAGACGCTGGAGGCCCGGATTCACGAGGCCGAACACGCACTGCTGGTTCAGGCGATTCAACGCCGCATCCCGCCAGGCTAGCCACGCCGAACCGTGCCGTCAGGCAGAATCAGAAACTCCATTAGAAAGACATTATACTTGGCACTCACCCTCCACGACTGCTTGACAAGGCCCCGCAACCGTGCTATATTCCTATTGTAGTTAGCACTCAATCAATGAGAGTGCTAAGTCATGCAGGATAGCAAATCTTAATCGGAGGTAAGGTATGAGCGTGAAGATTCGACCCCTTGGTGACCGCGTCATTGTTGAACCCAACGAAGAAGACGATATGACCTTTGCCGGCGGCCAGCTGGTTCTCCCGGACACAGCCAAAGAGAAACCCCAGCAGGGCACGGTTCTGGCCGTTGGGCCGGAGGTTGAGGTCGAGGATGAGGACGGCAATGTGGTGGGTCCCGTTGCAGGCGACCTGGTGATCTACGCCAAGTACGCAGGCACGACATTCAAGACCCGCGAAGGCAACGAAATACTGATCCTGCGCATTGACGACATCCTGGGCGTTATCGAGGACTAACTTAGAGATCAAAGGGGCAGCGACCTAACGCCAGTCCTTTGACTAATTTCAGGGAGGAATAGACAAATATGGCTAAGCAGTTGCAATTCGGAACTCAGGCCCGCAGTAATCTCAAGAGGGGTATGGATGTGCTGGCCAACGCCGTAGTGACGACTTTGGGTCCCAAGGGCCGCAATGTTGCTCTGGACAAGAAATGGGGCTCCCCCACGATCACGCACGATGGTGTGACCGTTGCGAAAGAAATCGAGCTCGAAGACCCCTTCGAAAACATGGGCGCTCAGCTTCTCAAAGAGGCTGCCACGAAGACAAACGACATCGCCGGTGACGGCACCACAACCGCCACGCTCCTGGCCCACGTCCTCATCGAAGAGGGTATGAAGAACGTTGCCGCTGGCGCAAACCCGATGCTGCTCAAGCGCGGTATCCTTCAAGCTGCCGATGCCGTGGCGAACGCCATCTCCGGGGCCGCCATTGAGGTCAACACCAAGGAGCAGATCTCCAACGTTGCCTCGATCTCCGCACAGGATCGCCTGATCGGTGAACTGATCGCTGAGGTGATGGACAAGGTCGGTAAGGACGGCGTCATCACCGTTGAGGAGTCCAAGGGCCTCGAATTCGAGACCGAGTACGTTGAGGGCATGCAATTCGACCGCGGCTACATCAGCCCCTACTTCGTGACCAACCCAGACACGATGGAAGCCGAGATCGAAGATGCCTACATCCTGATCCACGACAAGAAGATCTCCTCAGCACAGGACCTTGTGCCGATTCTGGAGAAGCTGGTGCAGACGGGTGCCCGCAATCTGGTCATCATCGCCGAGGATATCGACGGTGAGGCGCTGGCGACCTTGGTTATCAACAAGCTGCGTGGTCTGATGACGGCACTGGCCGTCAAGGCCCCCGGCTTCGGTGATCGCCGCAAGGCCATGCTGCAGGACATCGCCGTTCTGACCGGTGCGACGCTCATCACTGAAGAGCAGGGCCGCAAGCTCGACGGCGCGACGCTGGCCGACCTGGGCCGCGCGGACAGGGTCATCACCACCAAGGACGACACCACAATCGTGGGTGGCGGCGGCGACGACAGCGCTATCACCAGCCGCATCGAGCAGATCAAGGTCGAGACGGATCGCTCCACCTCGGACTATGACCGCGAGAAGCTGCAGGAACGTCTGGCCAAGCTGGCCGGTGGTGTTGCCATCATCCGTGTTGGTGCCGCGACCGAGACCGAGCTGAAGGAAAAGAAGCACCGAGTTGAGGACGCCCTGAGCGCAACCCGCGCCGCCGTTGAGGAGGGCATTGTTCCCGGTGGTGGTGTGGCGCTGCTGAATGCGATGGGCTCCCTGGACGACGTCAAGATGGACTATCCTGACGAGCAGACCGGTGTCTCCATTCTGCGAAAGGCGCTCGAGAGCCCCATTCGCCGCATCTCCGCCAACGCCGGCGAGGATGGGGCCGTGATCTTGGCCGATGTCCGCCGCGAGCAGGCCAAGACCGGCAACGACCAGATGGGCTACGATGTTATGACCGGCGAGCACGTCGACATGATCGAGGCCGGCATCATCGATCCCGTCAAGGTGACCAAGGGCGCGCTGCTGAACGCCGCATCCGTGGCCGCCATGGTCCTCAGCACCGAGGCCCTGATCACCGATATTCCCGAACCCGAGAAACCAATGCCTCCGGCCGGTGGTGGACCCGGCGGTGGGATGTACTAAACCGAATTTGGTTCAGGAGAATACAAGAGTGGGTCGCGACCAAGTCGCGACCCGCTTCTTCGTGTTTATCTGCTGGGGCCGGTCTCAACCTCGCCGCAGGCGAGGCCCGAGCCCGTCTTGTCTCGCGCGTCCCCTAGGATGCTACCGCCCGCTGCCCCTTCTCCGTCAACGTCCAGATCCGCAGCCGACGGTCCGGGTTGCACTGCATATGCAGCGAACAACCTTCACAACCATCCGCGCCCATTACAGCCCGTGTGAGATACCCCTGGGATGCCAATTGCGCGACCATCTGCGACAGCAGCGGCTCCGGGACATCCAGCGCTGTAGCCAGCTCAATCTGCGTCTGGATCTCACCCATCGCCATCATCCTGAGAATTCGCTTCAGCATCCCCACCCCCTACAACAGAGAGCCAATCTGATACACGGCGATGCCGGCAACCAGCGATAGCACCAGCAGCAAGCCTACACCGATTGCCGTCCACTTCCAGGAGCCGGATTCCTGCTTCATTACCGCGACCGTAGCGAGGCAGGGAACAAAGAGCATCTGGAAGACAAGCAGCGCCAACGCAGCCGGGCCGGAGAGCAGCGTGGGCAGCACAGCTTTGAAGTCACCATAGAGCACGCCGAACGTGGCAATTGTGTTCTCCTTGGCCACAAAGCTCGTCAGCAGCGCCACCAGCACCGGCCACGGCAGCCCCATCAGTCGTCCCAGCGGCTCAATAGCACGTCCCAACCGCGCCATGTAGCTCTGGCTGATGTCCCCAGCAGCCGGGAAATACGACAAGAACCAGACCACCAGAGAAGCCACCAGGATCACGCTGCCGGCCTTCTGCAGGAAGGCTACGATGTTCTGCCAGACGTACAGGCCGATGGTGCGCGTGTTCGGAAGATGATAAAGCGGCAGCTCCATGATGAAGACTGCTGGCTCTCCCTTCAACACGAAACGGTTCAGCACGACGCCCAGCGCGGCCAGGGCCACCAGGTTGAGGGCCACCAACGACCACACCACCACCCCTGCTGCATTGCCGAAGAAAGCTGCGCCCAGGATGGTCACGACGGCCATCTGGGCCGCACAGGGCACCAGCGGGGCCAAGAGGATCGTCAACAATCGCGCACGCGGCGACTCGATGATACGCGCTCCCAGTACGGCGGGGACGTTGCACCCGAACCCCAGCAGCAACGGCATAAAGCTCTTGCCGTGCAGCCCCATCATATGCATAAAGCGATCAGTCACGTAGGCCGCCCGCGCCAGATAGCCGGTATCCTCAAGGAAGCCGAGCGTGGCAAAGAAGATCGCCAGAATCGGCATGAACGTGATCACCGTACCCACACCACCGATCAAGCCATCAGAGACCAGATCCGACAACCACGCCGGCGAACCCAGAGCAGACAGCCAGCGCACGGCACCGCCGGCAAGCTGCGCCAGCAGATCCTCCAGCCACCCCTGGACGGGACCGGCCACCGTGTAGGTGAGAAAAAAGACACCGGCCAGCGCGGCCAGAAGGGCCAACGTACCCCAGAAAGGATGCGTCAACACCGTGTCAAGTCGCGATGTGAGGCCGACCTGGCCGACCTTCGGGCGAACCACAGCAGCGCGGACCATACGGCCGATCCACGCATAGCGCGCCCCCGCAACGTCCAACACAGCGTCCTCATGCTTGTGCAGGATCGCACGGATTTCTTGCCGCACATTCTCCGGCACGAGCTCCTCAACCACCCCGCGGATCTCCTCATCGCCTTCCAGCAGCTTCAGCGCCACCCACGGCACGGGATAGGGCTCCGGCACATAGTCCGTCACCAGGGCAATCAGGCCGGCGAGGACTTCCTGATGGGTGGCCAGAATGGTGGGGCGGCGGGGCTCGTAGACGAAGGTTCCGTCCACTATCGACATGATCGCATCCAGCATCAGCTCCACCCCCTCGTTGCGGGTGGCCACCATCGGCACGACGGGGATCCCCAGAGCTGCCTGGAGCACCCCCGTCTCGATCAGGATCCCCTCCTGCTCGGCGACATCCATCATGTTCATCACGAGCACTACCGGAGCAGGCAGGAGCAGGAGCTCGGCCAACAGATAGAGGCTGCGCTCAGGTATCGCAGCATCCACCACCGCGACGACCACATCCGGGGATTCCTTAATAATGTAGTCACGCGCAATACGCTCTTCCACCGAGTTGGCCGACAAGCTGTAGGTTCCCGGAAGATCCACGAATAGCAGGTCGTGATCCTGATGAAGATGATGCCCGGTCTTCTGCTCGACCGTCTTGCCGGGCCAGTTGCCAACGTGCTGGGTCAGGCCCGTGAGCACATTGAAGATCGTTGACTTGCCGACATTCGGCTGACCGGCCAGGGCTACGACCACCGTGTCCAGCCCCTGGCCTTCGGGGCCGACCGGGTGCCGTGCCTGAGCAGACCTCCCCCCGATATGGCGTTGCTGACCAAGATGCGTATGCATAACTCAGACCTCTCAGGCTCCGACATCCGCAAGATGAACCTTGATCCTGCGGGCTTCCCCGCGCCCCAAGGCGATCCGGGCACCGCGCACCGAGACGATAATCGGACCGGCGCCATGATTACGCACAACTTGTATCGGAGTGCCCGGGGTGAACCCCAGCGCGGCTAGGCGGGACACAAACCGACGTCCCCCCTCTAAGGAACCGACGAGTCCCACCTTCCCTGGAGTCAATCTAGCGAGCGAGACCATATTCAGTCATACCTCCGATAATGCATTGACATTAGGTGATTGGTTGAGTTCCAGCCAGATGGAACCGCCGTCCTCCGCCGGCACGCAAACGGGTGTTGCAGCCTCAGCAATCAACACCTCGGTCCCCACAACACTCTGCGACAAGACCTGAACGCGACGGCCCGGCACGACGCCGCTCTCACAAAGACGCTGCAACAGCGCAGGAATCTCCGGTGCGATGCGAATGATCTGAGCCTGCGCACCTTTGGGAAGGCTCCGTAGAGACACCTGCGACGATGAACGGCCCTGCGGTGGAATCGGCGCGCCATGGGGACAAGCCTGCGGATCACCCAGGAAGGCGGCCAACCGCTCTGTAACCAGCCCGGTCGCCACGTGTTCCAGCTTACCCGCGATCTCGTGCGCCTCGTCCCAGGGAATCTCGAGAATATCCGTCAGGAAACGCTCCCAGAGGCGGTGCCGTCGCACCAAGCGTATCGCGGCTCCCTCGCCTGTCTCTGTAAGCGTGACCCCCCGGTAGGGGTGATAGCGCACGCTGCCTTTGGACTGCAGCTTCTGAACCATCTCGTGAACCGAGACGGGCGAGAAACCGAAGTACGCGGCCAGCTGCGACAGGGGCACCGGCGTCTCTGTTCCGGCGCGCAGGCGGTAGATCGCCCCCAGATATTCCTCAACCCGATCTTGGCGCATCTTGACACCCCGAAATCCTACCTGATCGCCCAGTTATAAGGCACACCTTATAATAGAACTAGTATATCACTCTATTGAGAAAATCAAGCGACCAACTACTGCTCTCTTGCGGATCAAACTGACAGAGAACACACCAGATAGTCCCGGAAGGCCAACCTTGCTCTTATCATCATCGGTGTTATGATAGGCTCAGTTTCTTGGACGTGGACGACCTATGACAGAAGAAGAGACCATTCGAGCCCTGCCAGATCGGCCTCACCGTCGATGTCCTGAGTGTGGCACCCGCGTCGCTGATGGCGCCAAGACGTGTTTGATGTGCGGTGCGGAGCTGAAAGACGAAGAGGCTCCCTCAGGCGACACTGAGCCCCGAAAACGATCCGATGCAGCCCCTGGGGTGGTATCGGATGACGATGGTTTGGGGAGTGAGCCCGAGTCCGTCTCATCGGACAAGTGGAAGCCACTGCGCATCGCCATCCTCGTCGTCGTCACTGTGATCATCCTTGCGGGCGCGGTGGTCCTGGGTATGAATCTATCGCAGGGCAAGATCGCGGCGGAACTCCCGACCTTCACCCCAACGATCACGCTCACTCCAACGATCACGCCAAGCCCGACCTCGTCACCCACGCCGACGCAGACGCCGCTGCCGACGGAGACGCCTACGCCCATCCCGCCGATCGAGTACGTCGTACAGTCAGGCGACTCACTCCTGGCGATTGGACTGGAATTCAACCTGACGATCGACGAGCTGATCGCCTACAACCAGCTGGAGTCCGAGTTCATCGTGGAGGGCCAGTCCCTCTTTATCCCCCCCCCAACGCCCACGCCGGGACCGCCGCCCACCGCCATTCCGGGCCAGCCGACGGCCACGGCAGCCGCCTTCACGCTGCACACGGTCCGCTCCGGTGACACCCTCTCCACCATCGC
>JAGHDT010000186.1 GCA_021159805.1 Anaerolineae bacterium | reverse complement strand
TCTGCATCGCCGCGATCAGCTCTTCTGGGTGCGCGCCTAGTCCGATCAGTGCGGCGGAAAACATATCTCCGGCCATGCCCATCGCCGGATCAATCCACAGAGTGTGTCTATTCATCCACATTGCCGTTAAGAACTATCATCCTCTCCTACAGTTCCGCAAAGCGGGATCGGCATGCCGGCGATGCTTGGACCAAGGGCGTACCCTCTGAGTACGCCTCTGCACTACGCCGATCAAGCGGAATGCGCATCAGGATAGGGATATCCTCGGCAACGCAGTAGGCCTCAACGCCCTGGTCACCGATTCCATCCCGGTTGATCAGGACGCCGACCGGCAACGGTGTGAATCAACAGGTCATCTGCAGATTGCATAGAGCCCTTACCGGGTACAGCACAACTCCTCTGTACCCGGCATCCTACTCGACGGTGGGTGTGTCATCTGCCCGGTTGCGCACCTATCCGCGAGTCATCTGAGCGCCGCACTTGGGACACTTCTCCTGATAACAGGGCGTACCTACCGTATGCTGCTTGCGCTGTCCGCACTTCGGACACACACACTCTCCGCCTGGCCCCGCAGCATAGGGACCACCGCCACGTCCACGACCGCCACCGCGTCCCGACCCACTCCCACCACCACGACCTTGACCCATGTCACTCACCTCCTGTTGATACATAAGCCTACGAAATCTTCCGGCAGCACCTGCTCAGTATGCTCCAAACTCACGCACAGCGTCGTACATGGCCATGATGTTCTCCGGGGGCACACCAACCTGGATATTGTGTACCTGGTTGAAGACGAACCCGCCGCCCGGCGCAAGATCTCCGATCCGCCTCTTGACCTCTTCCCTCACCTCGACCGGCGTACCAAACGGCAACACATGCTGTGTGTCGCATCCCCCTCCCCAGAAGACGATGTCCTTGCCGAACTCCTGTTTCAGCCTCTCGGAGCCCATATTCCTGGCGCTCACCTGAACCGGATTCAGGATATCCACTCCCATCTCGATGAAATCGGGGATAAACGGATAGACCGAACCACAGGTGTGCAGGAATAAGTAGGCGTCACTGTGCTCTTTGATGTACCGATAGAGTCGCTGGTGCCGGGGCTTGATCACTTTGCGGTACAGCCGGGGCGATAGCTGAGGGCCATCCTGCATGCCCAGGTCATCGCCCACCTGGATCACCTGAACGTATCCCTCCACCGCCGGCAGGATCTGCTCGAGTCGCTGAATGTTCGCATCAACGAGTTTGTCCAGTAATGCGCCGGCAAACGCCGGATCGCTTGCCAGATCCATCATGAACACGTCCCACCCTCTCAGCCCCTGCGCAGGCTCATAGATACCGCCCGCCCCATTGAGCATCAGAGCGTACTCGGTGTCCTCGTACAAATGCTTTGCCCTCTCGTGTAGGTCAGCCAGCGTGGTCTCGTCGATGGGCGAGTAGAAGGGGCGTGGATTCAGCTCCTCGACCGTGCTGATCTCCGCCAGAGGATGGTACACACTATCGTAGTAATATCCATCCTTGGGCATCTGTGACACGATGTGCCCCTGGCCATCGCGCAGCACCTGAGAGCCATCGGGCAGCGTCTCGGGGTTGAACCCTTCCGGTACCTCACATGGGGACCCATCGGGCAGTGTACTGGGTTTCCACCGTTTTGGATCCGATACAAACAAAGACAACACATCCGCTCCGATCCGCTCCAGGATCTCGGTCTCTGGTTCGGCGAGTTGCTGCCCCAGGTCATACATCCGTGTCCTACCGTCGCGAATTCCCAAGTACGACTTCAGCTTGTTGTAAGCCATACCGGTGATGCCTGTTGACAGCATCGCGCCCAGATCCAGGGGCACACGATCAGCCTCTTTGTGTTGCAGCGCGGTCAGAACCCTCTCTCGTGAGTTCATATCTACACTCCTTTGCGAAACTAATCTATGCGCTATGGTATGCAGCAAACGGGACTCTTACTGATTCGGATACGAGCAGCCAAACTCAATCAAACATCCAAACGTCACCCTGAGCGCAGTCGAAAGGCTTCTGGAGCGAGACTTCTCGATTTCCTTCGACTACGCTCTGGACAGGCTGCTGACGCTCACTCGAAATAACAGTTTGGTTTTTCACGTCCAGATCAGTACGTAGTTGACGCGCATCCGTCGCCCTTGGCTCGGCGGCAAGTCTATGCGATCATGCCATCTCTTCTCTGGGTCGAATAATCGGTATCTCTTTGGGCCTTTCACCGTGCCTGCGACGCTCAACCAGGGCATAGGTATCGGAAAAGGAGCGCCCCAGTTCTTGCATAGTGCCGGAGATCGAGTCGATCCGCGTCACCACAGGCTGGAACTTGGTGTTATCCCTCATCCTGATGAAGTTCGGGCTTCCACGCCTACCCAGGACGACATCGCAGTCACCGAAAATCGCCGAGGCAGACTTCAGCTTCCTTACGCTGCCGTGTCCACTCTCGTCTGTCTCCTCTGGCGATGTATTCGGCCTCTTCTCCACAAGAACCGATCGACCATCCTCTGAGAAATCGAATATGTAGAAGTCTTTCGCTTCCCCCATGTGGTCTGGAATAATCACTTCGCCGTCATCTGAGCCTATGGCCACTCTCATGCTCTTCATTGTCTGCTCCTGATGCACTCGCACTTCGCCACCCCTTCTACGTTACTCCTGTTGCTCTCCTCGGTTAATGCTCCACGCCAGCACGGCCCCTACGCCAACAAACCCTGAGGTCAGGGCAAAGATGACAGGATAAGACCAATGCTGCAGGAGAGCGCCGGCAGCCAAAGGCAGGAAGGCCGCAGGCAACATCAACCAGGTGTTCAGTGCCGAATACGTAGGCCGCTCATCGGGCGGCGCAAGCTCCAGCAGCACGCTGGAAAACCCGACACCGCGTCCGTTGGAAGTGGCACCAACCAGGAAAAGTATCGGCAGTATGCCCACCCAACCTAAACCACCCAATCCTATTGCCAAGAGCGGCGTCAGGGCCGCGATGGTGGCACAGATCGCCAACATACGCCAGCTGCCGTACCTATCGACCAAGTAGGCCCAAAGCAGATTCGCCGGCGCACCGCCCAATACCTGAAGCAGTGTGAACCAGCCAATCGCTGCCACAGGAGCACCCAGTTCCTGCCGTGCATAGACGACATAGAACGGCAAGGCCATCAGACTGAAGCCGGTGAGCACCTGCACGACGACCAGCAGCTTCAGGTGTCCGGCTGCAGCCCAGAGCCGCCGCCCATAGGCTCGCCATCCCAATATGTGCGGGTTAGCATTAACGTACGGCGGCTCTCGAATTAGCCAAACACCCAGCGAGGCGATGAAGAGTGCAACCGCCGCCAACCCAAAGAGAGTGGCATAGTTATTGGGATAGGCCGTTTCGGCCAAGATATGGCGCGCCAACATCGCTGCACCGATGGCCAGCGGTCCAGCGAGTATCTGCCGCCCCCCAAAGAAAGCTCCCCGTCGATCCGGGGGGATCACCTTGCCAATAATGTCGGTATAGGGAACACCTCCTAAACCTCCACCAATGGAGAAAACGGCCAACAGACCCACCAAAGCCCAAGCCAGGAGTTGAGGGCGCGAGGAGCCAATGGTCACGATCAACCAGGCCAGCACACCCCAGCTAAGCGTCCGGAAGTAGACCGCCAACAGAAGAAACGGCTTCTTGCGCGGACGCGGCTCGATCCACCGAGCAAGGAACAACTGCGGCAGCGCGCCAGCTACCGTGAGCACCGTTGACAACCCACCCACCCAGACGGTGGAGCCGGTTAGCTCTGCGACAAACGCCGCCACCACCGTCGAAGGCTGGGTGAGAGCCATACCCATCGCCAGAAACGCCCCATGCCACAATGCACCGAAGAAGCTTCGTTTGGCGGCATTAGTTTCATCCCGTTCGCGGACTACCTGCATCATCGCTTACTTGTTCGCCTGCAACTGAGCCAGACGAGCCTGTGTCTGCTCCAACTGCGTACGCAGGTCCTCAGCCTGAGCCTCCAGCGCTGCGATCTCAGAGTCGGTTGCCGGGGCAGCCGGAGCTGTGGCACTCACCCCGCTACCGCTCCTCCCCCGACCACGTCCGCCCGTACCGCGACCCCGCCCCATACCATATCCTCCGCCCGCGCCACGACCACGTCCCATGCCATATCCGCCTCCCATGCCGCCCTGCACTCCTGGCCTCCCCAACGCATCGCCGGGTTCGTCAGTCGACGCAGCCCCATCTGAGATAGCGTCTACGGGACAGACCCCCACACACAGCTGGCATTGTCGGCATTGAGCTTGATCAATCACGGCGATGCCATCTACGAGTTGGATGGCGCCAACAGGGCATGCTCTAACGCACGCACCACAACCGATGCACTTCTCACTGTCAATCTGAATCATGGTTACCAAACTCCCTTTCTCTCAGACTCGATCAATAGACAATCACAGGTGAGCCATCTCTATCTTTTCCCTCGGCCTGAAGCAGGACCGGCTCACCCGTCATATGATAACGAACTGCTCACGCATCGTGGTACTCACCCTCACCCTCGATCATGTGCCGCCGGTAGGAAGATAGGAAGAAGTCAAGTTGCTCGCGGACCCGCTGCAGATCCTGCACGCAGTCCAGAAGCATCTGGTCCCCTACTTCGGTAAGTGAATAGACCCGGCGGGGGGGGCCCTGCGTCTCCTGCGTCTCCCACGCCGAGATCACCCAACCATCCTCTTCCATCTCCCGCAGTGCGCGATAGACCGCGGCTCGGTCCAAGTCTCCCAGTCCAAACTCCGCTAGTTGCTCCATCAGCGTATAGCCATGTGAGGGTCCGTAGTGCAGGAGCTGGGCCAGCGCCGGTTCCAGAAAGCGCGCCGACCGGAGATAGCATCTCTCTCTTTTGCGCCTTGGGCCATTCATAGTGTTGCTTTCCTATGACTCACTGTGGACTGCCCTTGACTATACTTCTCTATGTGCATTTTGTCAATAGATGATTTGCATCTAGTTGAGCGCCAGGCACGTTCCGAATGACAGTCTACGGACCCATTTGTCCGAGATGCGTACGCGCTGGTCGCCCCAGCGTTGACAACACCCCCACCACAGGTAGAATCGCACGATGGAACAGGTATATTGGGTCATCGATCATCTATTAGCCGGGCGCCCCGGCCCGCACCTCGCTCCCTGGGACCCTACAGAGCTCTATGCCGGGGGGCTCCGTACCGTCATCTCATTGGCTCAGGAAGAGGAGACCGAGGACTTAACCCGCTACGGATTCACACACTACCGCGCGTCGTTCCCACCGGTGCTCCTTTTCTCCAAGGGCATGCGGAATGCTTTCATCTACCAGGCGCTGCCGGTATGGAAGTTCATCGATCAGCAGCTTGAGATCGGCAGTCCGGTGCTCGTTCATTGTCACCACGGTCAGGATCGGACCGGTGTGATCCTGGCCGGCTATCTGATTGTCTATCGGAATGTGAATCCACAACAAGCCCTTCAACAGCTGCGCGCCGCCAAACCGACAGCAATGAGCGCCGATGGCTTTGCGGAAGTGCTGGGTCTGCTGCGTCCCGGCATCGTCCCCGACCCTCGCATCCTGCTCTAGCATAGGCTCAACAGCGCCGCAGACAGAACGGGCCCCGCATCTGCGGGGCCCGTTGACCATCCAGCCTATGCCACTCGAAATCGGCTATGCACGATTCCTATTGTTGCCGCGCCCCGACCACATCGGCCGGCCAGAGGTGTCGTCCCGCAGCACAATGTTCTTGTCGGTGCGCAGGTTCTGTACAGAGCCGGCCTTGAACTCGCCGTCCTCATAATAACCCTTGACTACGATCTCGTCGCCCTCACTGACCTCAAAGCCCTGCTCCTCGCGGTAGAACTCCGGACCAAGCCCCACCAAGACCTCGCCTTCGTCGGTCTCCACCAGCAGGTCGTGGTTAGCATCGGTGACACGTCCACGGACGGTCTCCCACGCAGGTTCCACAGCGCCTGCCCACTCACTCTGGGCGCCCATCTCCTGACCGGCCAATCCCGAGCCAGCACCACGCCCCTGCCCGAATTGCTGGGATGTAACTTCGCCGTCGGATTCCTGTGTCAGTACACCATTGCTCCGACCGCGCCCGCCGCCGGCAAAGCCCGAAACGCTGGATCCAGCCTCGCACGCATCACACGCCTCAAGCGCTGCGCCGCCCTGCTGATTCCCGCCGCGTCCTGCGCCATCCGTGC
>JAGHDT010000432.1 GCA_021159805.1 Anaerolineae bacterium | reverse complement strand
GCGGTGCGACATCGCCGGCATCCAGGTCATACTCTCCCGGCACCGAGAAGAACATGACCAGCGCGGCAGCGGCCGTGATCCAGAGCCAGAAAAGCACCTGGCGCAGAAGCCACACACGTCTGGCTTTGCGGGCGTCCGACCCTTCACGCGATTGTGACATCCGCCTCACCTATCTGGAATGGCAAGAGGGGCCCCACAGGAGCCCCTCCTCATATCCAACAAGATCAGACTCGGGGTCAGCCGGAGAGCAAACGGCGCACAACCTGATTGACCATCTTGCCATCGGCCTTGCCTTTCACCAGCGGCATCACGGTTCCCATGACGCGGCCCAACTCCCTCATCGAGCCCACACCAAGCTCGTCAATCTTCTGCTTGACCAGTTCGGTGACGGCCTCCTCTGACATCAAGGCCGGTAGATAGGCCTTGAGCACGTCCAATTCCACAACCTCGCCGGGAACCAGCTCCTCACGACCTGCTTCTCTCATCATCTCGACAGCTTCTTCACGGCGCTTGACCTCTTTGCGGATCAGCGCGATAACCTCGGCATCCCCAAGAGGCTCGGATGTTTCCACTTGGGCCAGCTGAATAGCGGCTATCACCATCCGCACTGCTGACTTACGAGGCGCGTCTTGGGCACGCATCGCATCCCTCAAATCCTGATGAAGCCGGTCTTGAAGACTCATTGGCCCTTCCTAGGTCTGTCGCCGTCGGTCCTTCAATGAAGTCCGACGGCTCTTGCGAAGCTTGGCAGCTCGCCTTCGCTTGCGGACGATGCTCGGCCGCTCGAAATAACGACGCTTGCGAATCTCAGAGAGAACGTGATCCCGCTGCACCTTCTTCTTGAACCGTCGCAGTAAGGAGTCAAATGATTCGTGGTCGCCTGCATGTACAAACGTCACACTCATCCCCCCTTTCCGTGCTCTCGATGCTCACGTTCGGCTTCAAGCAAACAATCGGCCAGGAGTCGCAACCCTACAGGGACTTGCCGCAATATTATAGCGTCGGCGGTGAGTGTGTCAAGCGAAATGGCCGGCATCACTCATACCCCTCCCAATCATATACAAGCATCAACAGCCGCCCATCGGGGCTTCGCAGTTCAGTCTCACGCCCCCCGGGATGGATCCCGCGCACCGTCACCAGCTCACGGGCGCGCTCGGGGACGAAGGCAAAGCGCGCAGGGCCGTCGGCTACCGGGAAGTCTCCCTGAGGCACCTCCTCCCCAGGAAAATCACGCAGCATAAAGGCCAGCGCGCCGAAGTTCCAGGTCAGCCGCGGGGGCCCGATGAAGTAGATCCGGCCCACACACGCCGCGGCATCACCCGCAGCAGGACAGACCGGCTCAGGATGCTCCAGGGTGTATCGCGCAAAGGCAGTAGCGATCTCGGCGGTAGGATTGCCGTAGATGCGGCGCGGCGTATACTCGCCGAAGTAGAAGGTCAGGTTGGCCACCGCGATGGCCACGACGATGACCGCTACAGCCACCACCTCCGGCACATGGACAGCAGGTTGACGACGCCGCGCACCGGACACCATCTGCGATGCCAGTAGCTCCAGTCCCCAACTTGCCAGGATGGCGACCGCGGGCATCATCAGCAGCCCACGCTGACTGCTGGGTGGACTCTCGTTCAGTACCCAGGCCATCACGAGCGTCGAGCCGAACCAGAGCAGGCACAGCGCCCGGGAAAGCCACCGGAGCTTGAGCACCGCCTCGACCAAGCCGACCAGCAGCAGCGCTCCAGTAATGGCATCCAGCAGGGGCCGGTCCGGAAAGTACCAGAAGGTCCGGTCCGGCGTGAGATGGAAAGCCGTCACCGCCCGCCAGGCCTGGTCCAGCAACAGGACCCAGGAAGGCTTACCTGTGATCCCGACCTCACGCGCCAGCCATCCCGAGGCGAAGATGTTGACGACGTTCACGCGCTCGGTAAGCGGCGAGGGAGTGATCGAATACCACCCGAACAGCGGCAACACAACCATCAGCCAGCCCGCGGCAAGGAGCAGCAGGCCCTGCCAGTGACGCCGTATAAGAGAAGGTGTCGCGAGCGCCCGCCACCCGACCACAAGCACCACCAGGAAGATGACCCAGCGGGCGCCGAAGTAGGCATACCAACCGAGACCGGCGACCACACCGGCCAATCCCAACATCAACGTCCCCGGAAGGACGCCGCCTCGTGGTTGCCGGCCATCTGGGACCGCCTGCAATCCCGACCACACCAACCACAACACCACGGTGCCCACCAAAGGATCGGCGATCTGGTTCGAGGCGAGCCGGCTGAAGTGGATGTGATAGGCCGAGAAGGCCAGAATCGCGGCCGAAAACCACCCAACGCGGCGGCCGCCGAGCGTGCGCCCCAGCAGGAAAGTCGTCAGCACCGTGAGGGTCCCAGCGATCGCGGAGAGCGCACGTCCCCCCGCCACGGTGGCGCCAAACAGGCGCATCGCGACCCCGTAGGCCAGGAACGACATCGTGGGCACCGAATACCATCCGGTTGCGAAGGGGTTGTCCATCGGCCTCGCCATCAGGGTGAGTGCCGCCACCAGCTGCGTGCCCTCATCGCCACCCAGATTGGCGGGGATATGGCCGAGCCGCACACCACGCACTAATCCTGCGCAGAGCAAGAGCACGACGAGCAGCCAACGCTCCGTCGTCGAGAGCTTGGGAGAAAGGGAGCGCTCACGAAACAGCGGGAGCGCGGCAGAGACCACAAAAGCAGCCAGAGCCACGAACCAGAT
>JAGHDT010000285.1 GCA_021159805.1 Anaerolineae bacterium | reverse complement strand
TCGTCGATATGGATGAATTGCAGCAGAAGGTCGGGGAGAGGATAGCGGCGTGGACCGGGAACGAGGCGGCCTATGTCTCGTCTGGTGCGGCAGCCGGCCTGGCTCTGAGCACGGCGGCCTGCATCACTGGTATGGATCCCGAGAAGCGCGCGCGTCTGCCCCACACGGAGGGCATGAAGAACGAGATCATCATCCACAGACGTGGGCGCGTCTGCTATGCGTTCGCCATTCAGCAAGCCGGGGGCAAGCTCGTTGAGATCGGGACCGAGGAGGGCGCGACGTCAGACGAGCTGGAACGGGCCATCAACGATAGGACGGCAGCCATTTACTACTTCGACAATCCGATTTTCATGCCGGGGCAGGTACCTCTGGAGCGGGGTATCGAGATTGCCCGGCAAGCCCACATTCCCCTGCTCGTCGATGCCGCCGCACAGATTCCGCCAGTCGACAACCTGTGGCGCTACACAAAGATGGGCGCCGATCTGGCGGTGTTCAGTGGTGGCAAAGGGCTGTGCGGTCCACAGAGCAGCGGTCTCGTTCTGGGCCGAAAGGATCTCATCGAAGCATGTGCGTTTAACGCCTGTCCCAGAGCCTTCATAGGCAGGCCGATGAAGGTGGGCAAGGAAGAGCTGGTGGGGCTAATGACGGCAGTGCGGCGCTACCTGGATCTGGACCACGACCTGCTGATGCAAACCTACGAGGATCAAGTGCAGACGGTGATCGCTGCGTTCTCGGATCACCCGCATATCGCTGCCCGGCGCAGCTTCCCCAGCGAAGCGGGACAGCCAATGCCGCGCGCCGAGATCATCTTTGATGAAGAGGGCCTGGGTATCACGCGAGATGAGGTCCTGACGCGGTTGCGCACGGGCGATCCCAGCATTGAGTTATCTGCCGCAGGAGCCGCCGGCGTCTTTGTGAACCCCCAAACGCTTGAGCCGGGACAGGAGAAGATCATCGTCAGCCGGATCAGGCAGATCGCCGGTGGTTGAGGCGCCTTTGGTGGTCCTGCTGGGCGAGATCAGTTGCTGCCGTTGACTGCAGTCGGGCGGTGCCCTGCGGGCACGTGTTTGACCGCTTTCAACGGTAGCTTTGAATGGACTCCAGCTTCTCTTCCCCTGAGTACTGCTTCAGCTTCTTCGCTGTGCTTACCTCCATCCTCTATACCATCTCCTTGGAGGTGATTTTCCAGCTCTGTCTGAAGCAATACAGTCAGGGAATGGTGCTGCCCCCATGGGTTTGTCGCTCAGGTTGTACCCACGTTGATCGGGCACGATCACGCGGAAGCCGGCGTCCGCCAGCGCGCCGATCTGAGCCTTCCAGCCAAACCACGCGTCCGGGAACCCGTGGAGGAGAAAGACGGGTTCCCCATCTTCCGGCCCCGCAAGGACGGTGTGCAGTCTGATGCCGTTGGTCGGGATGTATTGAGAAACGCTATCCGCTGTCATTCGTGCTTCCTACATAGTTTCCGCAACGAGCGGCGGGCTTGCTGTAGCGACGCTCCCCTCAAACTGACTGTTGTACAGCTCCGCATAGAAGCCATTGCTTGCCAGTAGGTCCTGGTGATTACCCTGCTCGACGATATCGCCGTCGCGCATCACCAGGATCAGGTCGGCATCGCGGATGGTGGAAAGGCGGTGCGCGATGACGAAGCTGGTGCGGTTCTGCATCAACTCGTCCATCGCCCGCTGGATTAGCACTTCCGTGCGCGTGTCCACGGAACTGGTCGCCTCGTCCAGGATGAGGATTCTGGGGTCGGCTAGCACCGCACGCGCTATCGTCAGGAGCTGCTTCTGTCCCTGTGAGACGTTGCTCGCTTCCTCGTTGAGCACCATCCCGTAGCCATCCGGCAGTGTGTGAATGAAGTGGTCGACATGCGCCATCTGCGCAGCGGCGATGACTTCATCATCGGTCGCATCCGGGCGGCCATAGCGAATGTTCTCCATAATGGTGTCGTTGTAGAGCCAGGTATCCTGCAGGACCATAGCAAACGCCCCGCGCAGGTCGTGGCGCGTGAACTCTCGGATGTCGTGCCCGTCCACCAAGATCGCGCCGTCGTGCACGTCGTAGAAGCGCATCAGCAGCTTGACCATCGTGGTTTTGCCGGCGCCCGTGGGGCCAACGATCGCCACCTTCCTGCCCGGCCGGGCGACCGCGCTGAAATTGTTGATGATGGTTTCGTCCGGTTTGTAGCCAAAGCGAACATTCCTGAACTCAACGTGGCCTTCCACCCTGTCCAGCTTGACCGGATCAGCCGTTTCGACAATCTCTTCGGACTCCTCCAAGAACTCGAAGACACGCTCGGCGGCCGCGGCGGTCTGCTGAAGCACATTCGAGATGTTGGCAAGCTGCCTGATCGGCCGTGTGAACGAGCGGACGTACTGGATAAATGCCTGGATGTCACCGACCGTGACGGCGTTGCGGATGACCAGCCAGCCGCCGAGGACGCTCACGGCCACATAGCCCAGGTTGCCAATGAACATCATGATCGGCATCATCAGGCCCGAGAGGAATTGCGATTTCCAGGCCGCTTCGTGGAGCGGGGTGTTGTATTGATCGAATGTCGCGACGCTTTTCGACTCTCCATTGAAGACCTTCATCACCACGTGGCCACCATACATCTCTTCGACGTGGCCGTTGACGTGGCCCAGATAATCCTGCTGCTGCTTGAAGTATTTCTGCGAGCGCCCGATGATCAAACCTACCACCGCGACCGACAGTGGCATGATCAACAGCGCAACCAGCGTCATCGTCCAGTTGATGGAGAACATCATGATGAGCACGCCGACCACGGTGACAACCGAGGTGATGACTTGTGTGATGCTCTGGCTGAGCGTCTGGTTGACCGTGTCCACATCATTGGTGATGCGCGAGAGCACCTCACCATGCGTAGTGGTATCGAAGTATTTGAGTGGCATTCGATTGATCTTGGCGGAGATATCCCTGCGGAAGCGGTAGGCGATATTCGCCGAAACATTCGCCATAATCCAGCCCTGGAGGTAGCTCAACAGTGTGGAGCCCAGATACAGGCCGAGTACGGTCAGCAGAATGCTTCCGATGGCGGCGAAGTCGATCTCCCCGGTGCCGGCGAGCTGCGCCATCACGCCCTCGAACAAGTGGGTGGTGGCTCTGCCGAGGATCTTGGGGCCGACGATACCGGCGGCGGTCGAGGCTACGGCGATGAGTATGGCCACTATGAGTGCAGTCCGGTGCGGGCGCAGGTGGTGGAGCAGTTTGCGCATCGTTCCTTTGAAGTCGCGCGCTTTGTCGCCTTTCATCATTCCCATGTGGCCGCCGGGGCCGCCACCGCCGGGACCCCGGCCTCCGGGGCGCGGTCCCATTGGCCCGCGTTCCGCTGACCCGCCACGCATCGAATTGCCCGCCCCTTTGGGGCCACGCTGTGGTTGTCGAGATTTCTGCGTCATGCTAGTTCCTCCACACTCAGTTGTGAGAGTGCGATTTCTTGGTATGTGGGGCAGGTTGCCATCAAATCCTGGTGTGTCCCCTTGCCGACCATTTTCCCCTCTTCGAGGACGATAATCTGCTCGGCGGTCCTGACTGTGGCGACGCGCTGCGTCACGATCAGGACCGTGCTTCCGCCGGTATGGGTCCTGAGCGCGCGACGCAGGGCGGCATCGGTTCTGAAATCCAGGGCCGAAAAGCTGTCGTCGAAGATGTAGATTGGCGGTTTCTTCACCAGCGCACGGGCAATCGCCAGGCGCTGCTTCTGCCCGCCGGAGACATTCGTTCCGCCTTGTGAGATTTCCGCTGCCAGTCCCTCCGGCTTGGCGTCGATGAACTCGGTGGCTTGGGCAATGCTCGCTGCCCAGTGCAGAGTTTCTTCCGAGGCATTCTCATCGGCGTAGCGCAGGTTGCTCTCGATGGTGCCGGAGAAGAGTGTGCCCTGCTGCGGGATATAGCCGATCCTGTCGCGCAGGTCGTGCTGCGTGACTTTACGTATGTCCACACCATCCAGCAAAATCGCACCCTCGGTCACATCGTATAAACGGGGGATGAGGTTGACGACGGTGGATTTGCCCGAACCGGTTGACCCGATAATGGCTGTGGTCTGACCTGGTTGGGCGGTGAAGCTGATGCCGCACAGCACGTCTTCGTCTGCTTCCGGGTAGCGGAACGACACATCGCGAAACTCGACTACTCCCGTGAACGGTGCGGCGAATGGCTGCGGTGTTACTGGGTCGTCAATCGCCGGCTCGGTCTCCAATACATCGGCGATGCGGTCGGCAGATACGGCGGCCCGAGGGAACATAATGAACATCATCGTTAGCATCAAGAACGCCATCATGATCTGCATCGCATACTGCATAAAGGCCATGATGTCGCCCACCTGCATCGTGGCGTCGGCCACCTGCTGCGCGCCGACCCAGATGATGGCCAGCGAGACGCCGTTCATAATGAGCATCATCATCGGCATCATCACGACCATCACCCGATTGATGAAAAGAGTGACGGAGGTCAGGTCAAGGTTGGCTTTGTCAAAGCGTTTCTCCTCAAAGGGTTGCATATTGAAGGCGCGAATGACCATCATGCCCGACAGATTCTCTCGCGCCACCAGGTTGAGGCGATCCACCAGTTTCTGGATGCTTTTGAACTTGGGCAGCGCAATCGAGAAGATCGTGATGATCAGACTGAGCAGCATGCCGACGGCCACGGCGAGAATCCACCACATGGACGATCCCTTACCCATCGCGCGGATCACGCCGCCCACACCCATAATGGGCGCGTAGATGACCATGCGAACCATCATCATCGTCACCATTTGCACCTGGGTGATGTCGTTGGTTGTGCGCGTGATCAATGAAGCGGTGGAGAACGTGTTGAATTCGGCATTTGAGAAGTTCTCGACCTTTTCGAAGACGGCTCTACGGAGGTCGCGGGCGAGACCGGCGGACACGCGCGCCGCCAGGAAGCCTACCGCGATGGCGCAGGCCGCAGAGAGCAGCGTCAGCAACAACATCAGCTCGCCGATGCGGAGCATATAGCCGGTCTGCAGCTTGCCGGTGTCTATACCCAGCGCTTCATACTCTTCTCTAACCGCGCGAATGGCGGTCTGGATGATCACGCTGTCACCGAGTGCGGCAAACCGCTCGCTCATCGCTGCGGTGATCTGTGTCAGTTGCGCCGCCGGCATCTGGCCTAACAGCTTGAACGCGTCCGTCCCTGCAGGGATCTTGGACAGGTCGAAGCCGCCGCCGAGGCCGGCGCTCATCTCGGCGGCCTTTGACGGGTCGGCTATCATCTGCTCGATGCCGTAAACAGCCAGCCACGCCCGGCCAACCACCGGGCTTAGCTGTTCGGTGGTCGCTTTGTCAATCGAGCCGGCGATGTATATGGGCTCCTGTTCCAGGGCGGGATACTTATCGAGGGCCTCCGCGTAGTCGGCTGAGTCCTGAGTGACCAGGGTGTAAGCCTCCAACAGTGCTGCTTGGTCATCGGCGCTCAGGAAGATCACCAGCCGCTCCATTTCGCTCTCGCGAATGGCGACAGGCAGCGCGCTCTCCACGCCCCCCTGCTGGATGCCGACGTTGACGATCTTCGAGAGATAGTCCGGCAGCGCCAGATCGGCATTCGGCTGTACGAAGGGCAGCACGACCGCCAGCAGGATCATCAGGCCATATGGTTTTAGATACCGGGTAATACGCATCATAGATAACGTTCACTCCTTCTGGGAATCAATAATAGGACATTCAGCTTCAGGAATCGAGGACTACACCACATCACGTCTTTCTTCCCCTATCAGAGCATCCCCGTTTCTCGTCACTCGACGACCGCTATCATCAAGCTGCTTCGCTTTCTCTGTCAAGAGGTTCAGCGCAGCTCTGACCTCCTCTTGCTCGACGGGAGGCAGGGAGCGCGCCAACTCACCGAACCAGTTCTGGTGCGCGTGGATGCTTTGCTGAACGACGTGGCGGCCCTTTTCGGTCAAGACGATCTTCTTGGCGCGGCGATCATTGGGATCTTCTGTGCGCTCCACCAACGCTTGCTCGACCAGACGATCCAGCATCTGGCTGGCGGCCGCGCTCGTGAAGCCCAGGCCATCACCAATACCGGAGACGCTGCACACGTGTTGACGGTGGATCTGAAACAGAGCCCCTACTTGCGACATCGACATATTGTTCTGCTTCGCATAGAGGATGAAGTTGCGTATTGAGCGGCGCATAGAGACCCCAATCCACTCCTGAAGGGCTGCTATCAGTGCATCGGTCGAGTTTGGCATCAGCTCACCTAGATAGTTAACTGTCCTTAAATATCAAGCGCACTTATTATATAGTGAATCCTCGAAATCGCAAGGAGAGAATCCAAGGCGGCAGAGGACAAGAGGGGGGCCCTGTAACCAACTGGCGCTAGCGCTATTCTCTTGGGTGTGGCGTGCTATTGAAGGATGCGAAGTGAGACGGCGCACGTTTCTGCGATCTCCTCGGGCAAAGAGAACGCTACACCCGTCCCATGCTGCTCCCAGTCCAGGGGAGCTGGATGACCGACCAAGTGGACCTGAGCGTTGTCCTCTATGCTCAGATCGTTGATCGTGACGGTCTCGGTAGCGGGTTTGCCGAGCAATATCGCGTACAGCGCGTCGCCTTTCTGCGTAAACCGCACGGGAATCCCCGCCGCGGTCGTGCCCTCCGCTCGGGTCCAGGGCCGTGTGCCGAAGATGGCCTCTCCGTTTGTGTCTAGCCAACCTCCCAGACCTCGCAGCCGCTGCAGTTGAAGCTCTGGAATAGTTCCATCCGCCATCGGCCCAACGTTCAGGAGCAAGTTCCCGTTCTTGCTGACAATATCCACGAAGGAGTGGATCAGGTCTGTCACCGAGATATGGTCCTCATCTGTTTCCATCCGGTTATAGCCGAATGATCTGCCTAACCCGCGGCAGCATTCCCATTTCTCCTCTCGAATCTCGCTGTAGGTGGCGTACTCCGGTGTGCGGAAGTCGTAGTGGGCGTTGGGCTGCATCTCTGCGCCCATACCGTTCTTGGCGATGTACCTCTGTGCTAGCCAATCCACGAGTCTGTTGATCGGGAAATGCCGAATCAGCTTCCTGAACCACTTTGCGGTCGTTGTCCAGCGGTCATTGACGATCCCTTCCGGCACCGTGTTGTAGAAATGCGCCATAATCCGTTCGGATTCGCCGTCCACGGGGTAGCCGATATCGTTCCACAGGATGGACGGTGCGTATGTGTCCACCAGTTCGGTGAAGTGGGCATCTGCATATTCTGCATATGCTGGATCCACCGGTCCGTTGTCCAGCATGCTCACGATGCCTTCGATGGGCTCAGGGTTGAAACTCCAATCGAGCGCGCCGGAATAATAGACGCCCATTCTCAACCCGCTATCTTTGACCGCCTGTGTGAGTTCGCCGACGATGTCTCTGGCTGCATGGTAGTCCTGCTTGATGGGATTGGGCGTGGCACTGGGCCACAACAGAAAACCATCGTGGTGTTTGGTCGTCAGGACAACATAGCGCGCGCCAACCTGTGCGAAGATGTTGGCCATCTCTTGGGGATTCCATCTCCGGATCTCCGCGTTGAACTGCGGCACGAAGTCGTCGTAGGAGAAACCCTCACCGTATGTCCTGCGATGATACGCCTGATAGGGTCCGCCATCGAATTTCAACGAGTTGAGGTACCATTCTGCATAGGGGTTATGCGCAAAATGGAATCTCGCGCCGCGACTGAACGTCTCGTTGATATCCCCGTACTCGGTCGGTGCGTATGCTGGCACGGAATACAGACCCCAGTGGATGAAGATGCCCAACTTGGCGTCGTGGAACCAGGCTGGGACCTCGTGCTGGTCCAAACTCTCTCTGCTTGCTTGGTATTTCATCCCAATTGATCTCCTCATCCAGGTAGGCTCAAGACCAAAACGTCGACCTTGGCTTGTTCTATTTGAGTTTCTGTCTGTGTCAAGGAGCCAGACTCAAAACTTCATCCAGCGGGCAGCCGCGAATTCCCACTCAACTGTTCCGGACTAGATCTCTTCAGCCAGCTACTGCGTGCGGTGCGCGAAACCCCGAGTGGGTGCGTGGTGTGTGGACAGTGCCTGCTGAGGCGCGACGCTGCTTGCTCCCTTGATGGGCGCTATCTTCAGTGGATCTGTCGGGTATAATGTGGTTGAGACGTTTCTCTCTTCCTGTGGGGTGAGTTCGGGTTGTCAGCGGGCCGGGTACCACGGTTGATGGGAGCAGATGACATCGGATCGATGGGATACGGGTCAGGTGAGGGGATTTGAGTCATGATCGATGTTGAAGATGTGCAGGTGTTCTTGAACGTCGCTGAGACGTTGAGTTTCACGGAGGCAGCTCACCGCCTCCATGTAAGTCAGCCCACGGCCAGCAAACGTGTGCGTGACCTGGAGACGGACTTGGGACTCCAATTGTTTGACCGTGGCAGAGGTCATCTTCGCCTGACGGAGGCCGGGCGGGTTGTTTTGCCGTGGGCCCGCAAGCTCTTGCGACAGTCACACTTCCTGGAGGAGATGGCGCGATCCCTCGACCAAGACATCGCAGGGGCCCTCTCCATCATCTGCACGACTGCCGCCGGTAGGCATATTCTTCCTCAGCTCGCTGCGCGCTTCCGCCAGCGGTATCCATACGTTCGGGTAAGCATCCTGAGGTGTTCTCAGGAGGATTTGGTCCCGCATCTCCTTGAGCACGATGCGCATCTTGGCGTGGTGAGCCGCGAGGTCTGCGTGATGGGAACAGAATGTCAGGAGCTCTTCGAAGATGTCATCACGCTGATTGTGCCTTCCGATCATCCTTGGGCGACGCGTTCGTCCGTTCACACTGCGGACATCCTGGAGGAGCGCCTGATTGTGCGCGAGCCGACTTCTGGGACACGCCGCGTGGTGCTGGAAGAGCTGGCACAGCACGATATCACGTTCGAGGATCTGAACGTTTTCCTGGAGATCGGCAACGCAGAAGCCATTGTCCAGACAGTGGCAGCGGGCTATGGGGTCGCGTTTGTCTCAATGCTTGCTGCCAGGTGCGCGCTGGTGCGGGGAAGTGTCGTGAGCGTCAAACTGTCAGGTGGGTATCTGCGGCGTAAGGTCTACATGATCCGGTTGAGTCCTGATGTACCGCATCGCCCCCAAGAAGTCTTCTGGAGCTTCGTGCACGATTCTATGAATGCGGATCTGTTACGGTTGCCATCTACGGTGGGAGGGGTCGAGCCCTCACCGGCTCCGAGTGAGTCGGCAGCAAGGGTTATCAGGGTATAGACAAAACTGCACAGTTGGTGCGCGCCATATCAGCAGCGTACCAACTGTGTTGGGGATCCCTCTCTGATTGGGTGGCTAAAAGGTGAACGTCATCGTTGCTCCCTCTACATCCATGAGGAAGGGGGGGAGCTTCTCGATGACGATGTGCTCATCGCGAACATCTTTCGGATCAATACCCTTGTTCTCCAGCGCCAATTCACAGAGGGTGACCTTCTCTGCGTATTCGATCAAGGTGTTGAAGAGTTCCACAGGATTGGGCAGCCCCTTGGGGGTTCCCAGTTTCTCCAGCTCGCCCTTGAGTGACCATTTCGCGCCACCGGGGCTGAAAAAGAAATACACTTCGTAGTCAAGGGCTACGCCCGACGTAGCGAAGATCAGGGCAGGCATAATGTTGCCGGCTTCACCGCCATTGCAGACCAAAACCATTTTCTCAGACATCACAGGACCTCCTTAGACTTAGATTGGATTCCCAGACTCGGCTCAAACCTTGGCCGGCGCGAGGCCGCTTTCCTCGGTTTGCTCTACGGGCCTAAGATTGTAAAGGAAGAGAGCCACCGCACGATAGACGATGTGGGCGAACTTGCTGATGGGCAGCAGGGCAAACAGGTCCAAGACCAGGGACACGTGGATCACAAGCATGGTATAGCCCCAAGTCACAGGCAGCAAGGCGTAGTCAGCCAGCTCCAGCCCGAAACCTGTGAGGCCCGCGAGCCAGAGCAATATCAGCAGTATCCAGTCGGATGCGTGGCTATACGTGGTAGCTTTGTCGCGTTTCTGCAGGCGTTTGATCAATGCAGCGGCTGTCCCGTACATGAGAAGTATGCCGGATATCGTGCCCAACAGTCGCATCGGGTAATAGAGGGGTACGTATGAGCCGACCGGCTTGAACAGAAAGTCGAGTGCAGTCGCCCCGAACAGTCCCAGGAATCCATAGAGGATCGTGGCGTGGGTGAACCACTTGCGCACGGGCCAAGGAGTAGCCTGCTCTTCCTCGCACTCATCATCGCGGTAGCGTGTCTGACCCAGGACCTCAACGACCAAAGTGTTCCACAGTGCTGTGGGCCAGTTCAGGCGTTGATGCCCGCCGGGTGTGAACGACAGATTGCCCTCGCGGAGAATCCCACGGATCATCCGCACGAGCCCAACCATGCCGATGAGCGCGGCAATCCCTGCGACTGTTAGGGCGATTGTGCGAATGTAGATCTCTGGGATAAACGTGAAGAGCGCCAACTGAGCATGCGGCGCTGGGCGTTCGAAAGAGATCATGAATAGGCTGAACAGAACGGTCAGGAATATCGTGAACAGTACATTGAACCAGTCCGACTTGTAGAGAAGTTTGGCTAAGCCGGTTACATCGTACTGCGCGATGGCGAAGCGACGAGCCGCGGCCATGAACTCGCCCGGCTCTGCCGCACGCGGACAGGTGGCGGAGCATTCGCCACAGTAGTAGCACATCCAGACATCCTTCGATGCAGCCAGGCGATCTTTCATCCCCAGCTGGGCATAGCGAATGAGCCGCCGTGGGAAAATGGCGTCATTGTCAGCCAGGGGACAGATCGCCGTGCAGCTCCCACAGTTGAAGCAGGCATCAATGTCGGAGGCGCCGTACTTGACCATTTCTGGCAGCAGGCTGGTGTCAATGCGTCGGCTCATCTCTTCGACTCCTCAGCAAGGGTGTAACGGTAGTAGCCATCCTCCTGGCCGGCCTCTGCCACGAGGCCGTATTTCCTCAAAGCCGCTATGTGCCATAGTACTTGATCGGGGGCTAACTCAGCAGTTGTGGCTAGTTCAGGTATAGTCAGGGCCTTGCCTTTCATCGCAGCGGTGATTTTCCTACGGATTGTCTGCGTTGCCTTAAGGTGTGCTTGTGTGGCCTTGACGGTTTCTTGGTGCTGCTCGCGCAAACGCTTGAGCAACTGAGCATGTGCTTTGGGATCTGCCATTGTTTATGCTTCCTCCAGAACAGGGATATCCATCACTAGAGCATCAAGCATGGCCTCATATTGTCCGAGAGTCCATCCTAACAGGTCTATGGCGCCGTGTGGGCAGGCCCCGACGCATGTGCCGCACCCCTTACAGTTGGCCGGCGTAACCACGGCGCGGCGGACCTCTTTGCCCTTTTCGATGGTTGTGCGTAACTCAATCGCACCCTCATAGGGACAGACCGCCACACACTCGCCGCTGCCCTGACACAATTCAGGGTTGACGTGAGCCACAAAGGGATCCAGTTGGATCGTGCCTTGTCCCAGCAGCGCCATAGCTTTCGCTGCGGCTGCCGAACCGGCGGCGGAGCTTTCCTGGATATTCATGGGTCCCTGGGCTGTGCCGGACAGTACGATGCCAGGCACGCTGGTCTCGACAGGACGCAGTTTGGGGTGTGCTTCCAATAGAAAGCGATCCGTGCCGGGCGAGACTTTGAGCATCTTGCTCAGGCTCTCAATATGGGTGGGCATCATTCCCACTGCCAGCACCACCATATCTACCGGCACCTCCATTTCCTCACCGTTGGTCAGATAGTCCTTCACCTTGACCGTCACCGGATACGTATCGCCTTCCGTCTTTGCTACATCAGGTGGTTCCTCACCAAGGTAGCGCAGGAAAAGGACCCGGTTCTTGGAGGCACGTTGGTAGTACTCCTCGTGCCCCCGTCCATAGGTACGGATGTCCTGATACAGGTCGAAGACCTCTGTCTCTGGGAAGCGTTCGCGGATCTCATTGGCCGCGCGCAGGGTCGCGGTACAACATACACGCGAGCAATAATCGTTGATCTGGCCATCCGCCTGCGGTTCGTGCACACCCTCAATCTGACGGCTGCCCACGCAGTGGATCATCGCCACACGACGCACTGGCCCTCCGAGCAACTCCAACTTCCCGCCGGTAGGACCATCGGCAGCGAGGAGGCGCTCGAGCTGTGGCAGGGTCACCACTTGGGGGATTTCCCCGTAGCCGAACTCCCCAGTACGCGGCTCATAGGGCCTGAAGCCGGTAGCGATCACGATTGCACCCACGGTAAGCTCATACGTCTCAGGCTGGTTCTGCAACTGGATACCTGCACCACCAATGGCCTTCACACAGGCCCCACATAGGGTGCAATGCTCCCAGTCTATGGCCGGCACCGGTGGGTACGCGCTTTCGTGGGGCCGGATAATTGCCGTGCGCGTTGTCAGACCGTAGTTGTGTTCGTCAGGGACTTCGATCGGGCATGCAGCCACCGCCTGGTCAAGATGCTGAACGTCCCCCTCGAAGCCGCGGCTGTCCTGGCGGATCGTCACCTGGAAGTTCCCGATGTAGCCCTTGAAGCCCGTGACTTCAGCGCGGGTATAGATCTTGATGTTGGGATGACCTGCAACCTTCTCGATTAGCCCGTCCAGTATTGCGTGGGCATCGTCATCGGTTGGGAAGATGCGGTGCAGGCGCGCCATACGTCCACCAATGAAGGGGGACTTCTCCACCAGCGTGACCTGAAGGCCGACGCGCGCCATATCCAGGGCTGATCGGAGGCCTGCAACACCGCCTCCGACCACAAGTCCATGTTTTTCTGCACTCAGTCGGATCGGATCAAGTGGCTCCAGTCCTCGCGCCTTGGCGACTGCGGCAGCCATCAGACGGATCGCTTTTTCTGTGGCGGCTTCAGGCGTCGAGTGATGGACCCAACTGTCCTGTTCGCGAATGCCAACGTGATAATATAAGTACGGGTTGAGGCCGACCTGAGACACTGCGCGCCGGAAAGTTGCCTCGTGCAGGAAAGGCGAACACGCACCGATGACAACTCGATTCACACCAAGTTTGCGAATGTCCTCTTGTACTGTACTCTGGCCAGGATCGGAGCACATAAACATATGTGTTCGTCCCACCACCACGTTGGGTAACCTGGCCAGCGTTGCCGCAACCTTTTCGCAATTCACCACATCGCTGATGTTGCCGCCGCAATGGCAGACGTACACGCCGATGCGTGGTTCCTCTTCCTCCGGCGCGTTTTCCGATGTCCGGGGCTCGAGATCCTCAGGCATGTTCTGTGCCCCTCCCTTCCACTACAGCGTCAAGCTGATCTGCTTGCTTGGTATGCATATGTGCCGCCACTTCTGATGCAGTAGCGCTCGCAGAGACGATGCTATCCACGATGTCCATAGGGCCTCCGGCTGTGCCGGCCACGAAGATGTCCGGCTGGTCAGTAGTCGTTGGGGAGAGGTTGGGAGAGGGCTGATAGACGAATCCATCTGTGCCCACCGAGACCTGGAACATCTGTTGGGGGTTCCACGCCGGCTGCAATCCGACCGAGAGGACAACCATGTCGTGCGTGCGCTCCACGATACGACCCTCATCAGTCATCTCGACGCGCACGATGGGGTTGTGGTCCTCGTCCTCAGTCATACGGGCGACTTTGCCCCTGACGAACTCAATGCCCATAACCTTGGAATTCTGGTAGAATTGCTCATAGCCCTTGCCGAAAGTCCGGATGTCCATGTAATCGATGGTGATGTCGGCCATGGGCGGCATACCTGAGAGCAGCATGGCCTGTTTGATGGCATACATGCAGCAGACGCGCGAGCAATACTCGACGCCCAGAGAAATGTCGCGCGAGCCGGCACACTGAACGTAGGCGATAGAGTCTGGTTCCTTGCCGTCACCTGGTCGCAGAACATGGC
>JAGHDT010000165.1 GCA_021159805.1 Anaerolineae bacterium | reverse complement strand
CGGCGTGCGAAGACAAGTGGCGCGCTGTGCCGCACAGCGTGGTATAATTCCTCTGTGAATGAGCGACGCGATTGGGGCATCTGGTTGAGGTCGGTAGGTGCTATGGGCTTGCTGCTCACCGTTTCTGCATGTGGTTCGGTCCTCACGCCTGTGCCACCTACCCCTACGATGACGCCGGCGACTTCGTCCCATACCGGGTTGGTCACGCCTACGGTGGCCCCTGAGATCTATCTCACTCCCGTCCCCCCGACGTCTACGTACACGCCGTCTCCGACGCCGACGCCGGTCATTCACTTCGTGGAGAGCGGCGATACTTTGTTTGGGGTGGCCCTGGACTACGGTGTCACGGTGGAGAGCCTGCTACACTACAATGGACTCGATGAGAATGACTTTCTGAGGATCGGTCAGGCGTTGATCATACCGGTGGGAGAGGAAGAGGTCATTGAGAATGGTGGCGCTATGCAGGCGCCGGTGGGCAACGCCATCCTACCAACGCCGACCCCTTTGCCGCTCTCGGCGGCGGGTGTAGCTCTATATGACACGCCTGTTGGTGGGATGTGGTGTATGGGAGAGGTGCTCAACACCACCGGGGGTCCTGTCACGAACTTGCAGGTTCAGGTTACCCTGACTGCGCTTGATGGGACACGGTTGGTCTCAACACGGGTATTGGCGGCAGCTGACTATCTGCTGCCGGAGGCGCGAGCTCCTTTCTCGGTGCTCTTCCGGAATCCGCCGACTGGTGTGGCGGATGTCGCCGTCGAGTTGGTGCGTGGGGAGATGTTGAGCCCCATCACGGAGAGCTTCGTGCCCTTGCAGGTGGTGGCCGTGGAAGGCAGCATCTCTGGACCGCAGTACCGGGTACGTGGCACTCTGTTGAACGACGGTGTCCAGACTGTGACCCGCGTATCCGTTGTGGCCACCATCCACAATGAAGACGGGAATGTCGTCGGGTACCGACAGTTGGCGATGGGTGATGCAGTGCAAATAGCAAGTGGGGGTCAACAGACTTTTGATATGTTGCTGACGCCACAGGAGGTCACGGTCCCCGCCGATTTCAGCGTGATTGCATGGGGAGTCAGTGGCTAGAGACAAAGCGATCTCACCGTCACTCGCCAGACCCACCACTGTCAGGGCCAAGACCGGCCGGTCGCGTTTCAGAAGGGACGAGAGACGATCTGATGGTCCAGCGAAGAGCGTTTTTCAGTCATTCGCTCCCCCGCTGAGGTGAGCCTATTCTCGCTGTGGTGTTGACATGCCCGGCAAACAGGGTATAATGCCCTGTCGCTGTTCCTCCTCGCTTTTGGGTCCACTTCAGTGGACAAACGGGAGTGTCAACGGCGGGCTGAGTGCCCAAGATTGGGAAATCAGCGGTAGCTGAATGATTCACGTCCTAGATCGCCTGCTCGGTACAGTTCGTAATGCTGGATCGGAGCGGGCGTTTGTGACGTTGATTTTGTGGTGGTCTATGGGACCTACAGTTTTGGCCCAGAGAGTACTCTTAGGGGTTCTGGGGAAGTCTCCCAGGAGGGAAGGCTAGAGAATGGCAGTAGCAGACTTTGGTGTCAAATCGTATGCTCGAATTGCTAGCGTCTTGCCGCTACCAGGACTTGTGGAAGTGCAGTTGCAGTCCTATAAGTGGCTCCAGAAGGAGGGAGTGTCCCAACTCTTCAATGAGATCTCGCCGATTGACAGCTTTAACGGCCTCCTGAGTCTCTATCTGCCTGGGGCTAAGGCCGCAGAGGCGGGCTTTGAGCTCGAATACCGCTTTGGCGAGCCGAAGCACAGCCAGCAGGAGTGTTTGGACCGTGATCTTACGTTTTCCGTGCCGATCTATGTTGAGGTGGCGCTGGTAAACCGCGAGACCAGCGAGATCGTCCAGCAGGAGATCTTTCTGGGCGATCTGCCTCTGATGACGGAGAATGCGACGTTCATCATTAATGGTACCGAGCGCGTTGTCGTCAGCCAGTTGATTCGCTCCCCCGGTGTCTATTTCGGTCTGCAAGAGGATGTTGGTCGGCGGATGGCCAGTGCGAAGTTGATCCCGGACCGCGGTGCTTGGATGGAGTTCGAGACCCGCAAGTCCGGCTATCTGACGCTGCGTTTCAACCGCAAGCGCACCGTTCCTGTGACGATCTTCCTACGTGCTCTGGCCGCGGTCGAAGACCCGCTGAACAGCGGTGTGTTGTCTGAGGGGACGGATGAGGAACTTATGGCGCTGTTCGCTGAGGCGGACATCGACCCCGATCATCCTTGGATCGCTGATACGATCCGTCAAGAGCCTGCTTGGAATCTGAAGACACGCACGATCGCCGAGGAAGCGCTGGTGGAGTTCTATCGACGGATGCGTCCAGGTGATCCTCCGACGCTTGATAATGCTCACGAGTACCTTGTTTCACAGCTCTTTGATTCGCAGCGCTACAACCTCCAAGAGGTCGGCCGATACAAGCTCAACCAGCGCATGCAGCTCAAAGTGCCTTTGTCTGTTCGCACCATCACGAAGGATGACTTCGTGGCCATAGTACTGAGAATCATCCACATCAACAACGGCGTCGCCGGTCCTGATGATATGGATCATTTGGGCAACCGTCGTGTTAAGACTGTGGGCGAGCTGGTGCAGGCCAAGATCCGCGTTGGGTTGGTCCGCATGGAGCGGGTGATCCGCGAGCGGATGAGCATCCGCCTTGATTCGCCGACGCCGGTCAGTCTGATCAATATCCGCCCGGTCGTGGCATCGATCCGCGAGTTCTTCGGCTCCAGCCAGTTGTCGCAGTTTATGGAGCAGACTAACCCGTTGTCGGGTCTTACGCACAAACGTACCCTTTCGGCTTTGGGGCCGGGTGGGCTGCGTCGCGAGCGTGCCGGCTTTGACGTTCGCGACGTCCACCACAGCCACTACGGTCGAATCTGCCCGATCGAGACCCCTGAGGGTCCGAACATCGGTTTGATCGGTCGGCTCAGTTGCTACGGGCGTGTGAACGCACTGGGGTTCATCGAAACACCGTACCGGCGCGTGATTCGCACGGTGCAGAACAACATCGAGCAGCTTACCGGCGAGATTCTGCGTGAAGACGTCGAGAATCCGGGCACCGGCGAAGTGCTTTTTGAGGAAGGCGCCAAGATTACACCAGAGGTGGCCGAGGCTATTGCCGCGCTACCCCTCAAGGACCCCGTACGCATTGTTCCGCGCGTGACCCAGGAGATCATCTATCTCTCGGCAGATCGCGAGGAGCCCTTCACTATCGCTCAGGCGAATGCGCAATTAACCGAGGACGGGCACTTTGTGGGCCGTCAGGTCGTCGCGCGCAAGGGCAATGGGTACACATTTTCACTACCCGAGCGCATCGACTACATTGATGTTGCTCCGATCCAGATGGTGGGCGTTTCGGCTGCATTGATCCCGTTTTTGGAGCATGATGATGCCAACCGCGCTCTGATGGGCTCCAATATGCAGCGGCAGGGCGTGCCCCTGCTGCGAGCTGATGCTCCCATCGTGGGCACGGGGATGGAGGGGGCGGCGGCGATCAACTCCGGTCTTGTGATTACGTCGCGAGCTGCTGGAACGGTCACGAGTGTCACTGGCGATCGTGTGGTTGTGACGGAGGATGATGGCGAGATCGCCACCTATGGTCTGACCAAGTACGCCCGTTCAAATCAGAGCACGTGTGTCGATCAGCGGCCGGTTGTGGTCAAGGGTCAGTGGGTTGAGGCCGGCAGTGTGTTGGCCGACAATGCCTCTACTGAAGGCGGGCGGCTGGCGCTCGGCCAGAACGTCTTGGTGGGATTTATGTCCTGGGAGGGTGGTAATTTCGAGGATGCGATCCTGTTGAGCGAGGATCTAGTTCGCAGGGATTATTTCGCGTCGATTCACGTGGAGAAGCACGAGATCTCGGCTCGCGATACGAAGTTGGGTCCTGAGGAAGTGACGCGCGAGATTCCCAACGTCTCTGAGGATGCTCTGCGTGACCTCGATGAGGAGGGTGTGGTTCGCGTGGGTGCCGAGATTGGCCCGCTGGACATCCTGGTCGGCAAGATCACGCCCAAGGGTGAGAAGGAACTGACGCCTGAGGAGAAGCTGCTGCGTGCGATCTACGGTGAGAAGCTGCGTGATGTAAAGGATACCAGTTTGCGCATGCCCCATGGCGCTCGCGGCATAGTTGTGGATGTGCGGGTCTTCGACCGCGAGGAATATCGCGATCTGCCCGCCGGCGTTGAGAAGGTTGTGCGGGTGAACGTTGCTCAGCGGCGCAAGATCACCGAGGGTGACAAGATGGCGGGGCGCCACGGTAACAAGGGCGTGATTTCGCAGATTGTGCCGATCGAGGATATGCCGTTCCTGGCGAGCGGTCGGCCGCTGGATATCATCCTGAATCCGCTGGGTGTACCAGGCCGTATGAATATCGGTCAGGTGCTGGAGACTCACCTTGGGTGGGCAGCCGAAAGGCTGGGATTTGCGACGGTCTCGCCGGTGTTCGATGGGGCTGACGAGGAGCAGATCGCGGCTGAGTTGGCGCGCGCGTGGTTGATTGATCAAGCCTGGACCGATGTGATGGAGCGGGCCTGGACCTGGCTTAAGGCCCAGGAATATCCGCTGGAGACGCTGCTGGATGATGAGGAGGCCCGCTTGATCTACGTCGCCGCCTGGCTTTCGCCGAAGGGCTACGATATGGATCGCCTGCGTGATGATCGCGTCTATGTCCGGCGGAGCGTGTTGCGCGAGTGGCTGCGGGAATTCGGCTATGACCCGGATGACATTCTATCATTTGAGGACGATACTCGTCCTGCTTCCCGGCGCCGGGTCGCCGATCAGAAGGCGCAGGCGGTGTGCCTGCGTCTGTGGATGGAATCTCAGGGTGAGGATGTTTCGGCACTCTCCGATGAGGACGCGGTTCTGTCAGCGACGACCTACAGCCACGAGCACAATAGTGTGATGCCGACGTTAGGCAAGATGATTCTGTACAACGGTAAAACAGGCGCTCCTTTCGATCAGCCGGTGACGGTGGGCGTCATCTATATGCTCAAACTGTCACACTTGGTTGAGGACAAGATGCACACACGCTCGACCGGGCCGTACTCGCTGGTCACGCAGCAGCCGCTGGGTGGTAAGGCGCAGTTCGGTGGCCAGCGCTTCGGTGAGATGGAGGTCTGGGCGCTCGAGGCATATGGTGCGGCGTACACGCTTCAGGAGATGCTGACTATTAAGTCCGACGACGTGCAGGGGCGCGTCAAGGCCTACGAATCTATCGTCAAGGGGTTGCCCATCGAGGAGCCGGGAATCCCGGCATCGTTCAAGGTGTTGGTGAAGGAGCTGCAGAGCTTGTCGCTTTCGGTGGAAGCGGTGACGGACTCTGGCGAAGTCCTGCACTTCGGTCGTGACGACCGGCGGGCACAGCTTCCGAAGTTGGGGAGGGGACTGTTGGGCCTGGCTTCACGGAACTGAGCTTGGAGCGTTGTGGGGAGTTGACCTTTCTAGGTTCTGTGGTAAACTTCTTCTTCGCAATGGGATGATGAATAAGCTTGTCATTGACAAGTTGGCTAAAATAGGGTCGACCAAGAGGAGGCCAGTGGATATAAGATGACAGAGCTCGGTGGTCAGGGAGGTT
>JAGHDT010000008.1 GCA_021159805.1 Anaerolineae bacterium | reverse complement strand
ACGCCGACGCAGACGTGGACACCGGAGTCGACAGCTACCTTGACCGCAACGCTTGAGATCACAGCGACGGCCACCATCACGCCGACACCCACACCCTGACACGAGGAGACTCTTGGAAACTCAACAACTGCTCCAAACCCTTGCAGACGCCCCCGGGCCTGCAGGACGAGAGGGCACCATCTGCGATATTGTGATGGATCTCTGGCGGCCTCTGGCGGATGACATCCACGTGGACGCAATGGGCAACCTCATCGCGCTGCAACGAGGCACTTTGCCGGGCACCGGCCACCGGCGAGCCATGATGGCCGCCGCTCATATGGATGAGATCGGCCTGATTGTGACCGGCATTGAACGAGGATTCCTGCGTATCCATGCCCTTGGAGGTGTGGATCGCCGTGTTTTGCTGGGTCTGGAGGTTCGCGTTCACGGGCGTAGTGAGCTTCCGGGCATCATTGGCAGTCGCCCCCCGCATGTGCTGCCGGCTTCAGAGCGCGAGAAAGTCTTGCCATGGCACGAACTCTTTGTAGATTTAGGCCTGCCGGAAGATGAAGTCAAGAGGCTGGTACGTGTCGGAGATCACATCACCATACACCAAACCGTAGCGGCTCTCAAGAACGGCCGCGCAGCAGGCAAAGCGATGGACAACCGCGCCTCTGTTGCTGCACTGACCCTGACCCTGGAGGCCCTGCACCATCGCGCTCACGCGTGGGACTTCTACGCCGTGGCCACCGTGCAGGAAGAAGTGGGTGTCAAAGGCGCTATCACCAGCGCGTATGGCGTGGCGCCTGACCTCGCCGTTGCCCTCGATGTCACCTTTGCCATCCAGCACAACGACAGTGACCCAGGTGCGTTTGGGCTGGGCAAGGGGCCAACCATCGGCGCAGGCCCCAATTGCCACCCGCAGATCGTCACCCGCCTGAGCGAAGCCGCAACCGCCGACGAGGTCCCCACAACCATCGAACCGTTGCCCGGCTCCAGTGGTACCGACGCGTGGGGAATTCAAGTTGCCCGTGAAGGCATCCCGTGTGGCTTGATTTCCATCCCAGTGCGCTACATGCACCAGCCCGTGGAGGTGGTCGAACTCAAGGACATCGAACGCGCGGGCCGGCTGCTTACCGGCTTCGTAGCCAGGCTGGAGAGCGGTTACACACCGAGGTGGGAGGATGACCCCGCGGCGGACACTGAAGAGGAGACTCCCTCTGGCAAAGACGCTGCCTCAGCAGCCACGTCAGAGGAGGCGCACGTATGAGCGACCTGATCACCCATCTGGAGGCACTGTCCAATGCGCCGGGCATCTCCGGCGACGAGATTGAGGTGCGCAGAATCATCCGCCCGTTAATCAAGGACAGGGTCGATGATCTGCGCGTTGATCCGATGGGCAATCTCATCGCCTACAAAGCCGGCACGGGCGCATCACCTCTGCGCGTGCTTATCACGGCGCATATGGACGAGGTCGGCCTGATGGTCATGGGGCACCACGGGGACGGCTGCCTCAAGATTGATGCTGTGGGCAGCATCTCTGCCAAACTGCTCCCCGGCCTGAGCGTGCGTGTGGGCAAGAAGAGCTTGCCGGGCGTCATCGGCCTTCAGGCAATTCACCGCGCCAGCGATTCGGACAAAGCACCCGGCATCAGCCAACTGGCCGTTGATATCGGCGCCAAATCAAAAGACGAAGCCGAGCGTCTCGCTCCGCTGGGGACATCCATCGTCTTCGCGACGCGTTTTCAGACAATTGGCGACAGCTGTCTGGGCAAAGCATTCGATGACCGCGCCGGTTGCGCCATTCTCATCGACCTTTTGCTGGGAGGACGATTTCCATTTGACGTTTACGGCGTCTTCACCGTGCAAGAGGAGGTAGGACTGCGCGGCGCACGCGTCGCTGCCTACACGGTCGAGCCCGATTTTGGCATCACTGTGGAGGGCACGCTGGCCGACGATCTACCCAAGGAAGAGGCTGATGTCAGCCCCACCACGGAGCTTGACAAGGGCGCAGCTATCACGGTGATGGATCGCTCCTACATTACGCCGCCCCGTCTCTTGCGCCACTTTGTGCACGTGGCGGAGGAGGAGAGCCTGCCCTTCCAGTTCAAGCAGCCCGGCATCGGTGGCACAGATTCCGGCGGGGTTCATCGAGCCAAAGCCGGCGTGCCCGCTATTACCGTGGCGATTCCGTGCCGCTACATTCACAGCCCGGTCTCTCTGCTGCGCCAGAGCGATCTCACCGCAACGGCCCAACTCGTGAATGCCGGCGTGCGTCAACTGGCGACGCAAGATCTGCTCACCACAGAATAGCCAGGTGAGGTTCGCACGCGAACAGTGCGTACAAGCATAACCTCGACCTCTGCACCATGCCGCTGAGGCACCGAGACTCGAAGACTAAGGAGAAAACCTTGGACCTTGCACTGCTGGAGACACTAACCCAGACATTCGGCCCATCGGGCTATGAAGACGAGATCCGCAGCGTCATACTCAACTCCGTCAAGGCCTTCGCTGATGAGACACGCATTGACCCTCTGGGCAGTTTGGTGGCCTACCGCAAGGGT
>JAGHDT010000233.1 GCA_021159805.1 Anaerolineae bacterium | reverse complement strand
GTATTATTCTGACTGTCATGGGGGCGTAGTGTAGCGGTTTAACATGCCGGCCTGTCAAGCCGGAGATCGCGGGTTCAAATCCCGTCGCTCCCGCACCTATAGTAATCCCTTATGGGACATCAAGAGCTCTCTAGCCATAGAGGGCTCTTTGCGTTTTTGATACGTTTTGCCCGTAGGAGTGGCCGTCCTACAGTGGGAGGGGACGCATGTCGGTTAGGAGAAACTTGGGACGTAACACTGTTGGTTATCCTGAACTGACAGGCAGGATGGGCAAGGCCGTGCTCTGGACAACATCTTCATCGAGCGCTTCTGGCGGTCACTCAAGTACGAAGACATCACCCTACGCGACTACGCCACTGTGCCCGATCTGGAGGTCGGACTCCAGTGCTACTTCGCCTTCTACAATCACGAACGGCCGCATCAGAGCCTTAACTATGCCGTTCCTGGTGAAGTCTATCAAGGCATGGTAATCTTGGTCTGTTAAGATAAGACTCTCACTGATTCTGCCCCTTTCGTGGTCCATAACATGGGGGTCACTTTAGGGTGTGACCTTGATTGAAACTTGTGGAAAGTTGTGTATATTACCGAAGATCAGAACGCACTAGCTTACAGCAATCGTTGGTACGGCAGAAGCTGAGCTGTCTTTGATGGCCTACTCTTTGGGAAGTTGGACAGGATTTTCAGGATAGGGGAGTTCTCCTATCCGGCAAGCCTTGTCACAGAACCGTGAATTGCGTCGCTACCGCCTGACGTTCGACAACATCTCACGTGATCGAACCAGTCTCTCTTTGACAAATTGGCCGGCAGGAGTACAATTCTGCTTGTGTAGGCCGTCCCATCTGTCTTGTGGGGAGCGGCCTTTTTTTTGACTTTCGCTGTGTGTGTAGCTTCTGGAATGGAGGGGGCATGGCAAAACGTACTCACCATCGTAAGGAAGGGCTTACTCGCAACAGTTTCATTGCGATTTCCCTGTTGGCAGTAGTGGCGATTTACCTGGTCGCGCCGTTCCCGCATCCGGAGTGGCTGTCTGGCCTACTGTTCTGGCGTCCAGAAGGGATGCGGAGCCTCGACTTTCAACTAGGGCTGGACCTGCGCGGCGGTATTCAGGTCCTGTTGGTGGCCGATCTGGAGCCGGGGCAAGAGCTGGAGCCTGGTGCGATGGGGACGGCGCGCAGAATCATCGAGAATCGTGTGAATGCGCTCGGCTTGACCGAGCCGGTTGTCCAGATACAGGGAACGGATCGCATTGTGGTAGAAATCCCCGGTGTCGACAATCCTGCCCAGGCTGTTGCGACGATTCGCGAAACTTCCTTGCTCGAGTTTGTCGAGCCCCCCTCCGGTATCTCTTCTCAAAGTCTGGCCGCGGGCAACGTCGTTCGCACCACCTACGCGATGACCGATACAACCCCGATCACATCCTCTGAGTCGGTGACGCAAACACCGCTTTTCACTACGATTTTGGCGGGAGGGGAACTGGAGAGGGCGTATGCAACCCGAAATTCCACGACTTCTGAACCTGTGGTCGCCATCAATTTCACGAAGGCGGGAACGCGTACTTTTGCCGATTACACGGCAACGCACGTGGGGAAGGTGCTCTGTATGGTGCTGGACAAGGAAATCCTTTCCTGCCCGCGGATTAACACCAGTATCCCCGACGGTAGAGCTGTGATCAAAGGGAACTTCACGATGCAGTCTGCCGAACAGTTGGCGCTGCAATTGCAGTACGGCGCGCTTCCCGTTCCTCTAAGGATTGAGAGCTACGAGTCCATCGGCCCCAGCCTGGGCAGTATCGCGGTCGAGAAGAGCATCCGGGCAGGCGCGGTTGGACTGGCGGTCGTTTTCATCTTTATGTTGCTGTATTATCGTTTCAACGGTCTGGCTGCTGATCTAGCGCTGGCCCTCTACGTTGTCCTGAACCTGCTGGTCTACAAGCTGATTCCCGTCACGTTGACGCTGCCAGGCATCGCCGGTTTCTTGCTTTCCGTGGGGATGGCCGTGGACGCAAATATCCTGGTTTTCGAGCGGATGAAGGAAGAAGTGCGCCGGGGCGCCACATTGAACCGGGCCGCCGAGAGTGGATTCTCTCGCGCGTGGACATCGGTGCGTGATTCCAACATCGCTACGTTGCTGACGTGCTTCATTCTTTACATGTTCGGTTCGGCATTTGCCGCCAGTCTGGTCAAGGGATTTGCCATTGCCCTGGCCTTGGGAACGCTCATCAACTTGTTTACGGCGATAGTTGTGACACGCACTTTGATTCGGATGATTCTTGGCGTGCTGGAGACGTGGCTTCAGGACAGACCGTGGCTGCTGGGGCTCAGGAGGGGCAATGACTAACTTCGTACAACGACGTAAACTCTTCTTCACCATCGCCGGCATACTTGTCCTGTTGAGCCTAGCAGCGTTGATCGCCTCTGCGGTGCTGTTCCAGGGGCAGGCTTTGCGCATCAGCACTGATTTCACCGGCGGCACGTTGTTCGTCCTGCGCTTTGAGAAGCCTGCACTTGAGAGCGACATCCGTCAGGTTTTCGCCGATCACGACCAGACCGGTGCAATTGTGCAGCAGTTGGGGGCGGTGGAAGATAACACGTGGCAGGTACGGACGCGCTTTACGGATGCTGATGAGGTCGAGCAGATCCTGGACGATCTGGATGCGACGGCGGGTATGATAGACCGCCAGCTCTCAACATGGAGTATCGTCGAGCCGACGGTGGGTGCAGAAGTAGCGAAACAGGCTGCTTTGGCGGTGTCGGTCGCCTCTGCTGTGGTGCTGATCTTCATCTGGTATTCGTTCCGGCGTGTGCCTCATTCCATTCGCTATGGTGTGGTGACGATCGTTGCTATGTCTGTCAACGTCGTCATAAGCTTGGGATTCTACGCCTTGATGGGGATTCTGCGTGGCTGGGAAGCGGATGCGCTATTTCTGACCGCGCTGTTGACGGTGATTGGTTTCTCGGTGCAG
>JAGHDT010000501.1 GCA_021159805.1 Anaerolineae bacterium | reverse complement strand
GGATGTTCAGAGGCGCGCCCAAGGTGACAGATATGCGACCGAGATCCACGGTCTGGTCGAGAGGAACCATCGTCACGAAGGCCGCGATAGCCCCGGCCGCGATCGCCGATACCCAGGCGACGACCCAGGTGAATCGCCGCAGAACCTGAAGCGCAGCAGCAACGACCAGGAGAGAGCCAACGACAAACAATGGGCCGGGCAGATTCACGAGGGCACCTCGGCAACTGTCAAGTAAGATGTCGCCAGCCCCACCAACAGGCTCACCACCACGAGGAGTCCGCTGACAAGAAATCCGGGGTCTTGGGCGGTGTAGAAGATCTCAAGGGCGCTCAAGAGGTTGAGCACACCCACACCAATGATCGTTGGATCCTCCTCCTCGGTGCCGAAGAAGAGCAGTGCCAGCACCACCAGCAGCAAACACGCGAGACCCAGCTCCGCCGAAACATATGGCAAGCTGAATCGCTGTGAGGCAAACCAGGCAATTGCAGTCGCGGTCAGGAGAACCAGCACCCGGAAGGGAAGATTCGTCGCCCAACTCACCAGCCGGCCCGGTGCGCGCACCGTGTGCCAGCGAATCTGAGCACTGAGCAGGAGAGCCCCAGAAATCAGCCATCCCACGATGATCTTCATCAACGCCATCTCCGGCCGGGTATCGAAGATGCGCGCAAACAGCACGCCGATAAAGAGGTACTGCACCAGCAAAGCCAGGAATCGAATCCGCCACTCGCTGATCAGGTAGATCACGGCGCCGGCCACGAAGATACCCCAGGCGGCCGGGAGGGAGACGAAATCCGAGAAACGATCCAGCCATAGCAGAAAGGGGTTCATCGGTTACCAATCACCATCAGGACCAGCAGCAGTATCACCACAGACCACAATACCGATCCACTGCCCTCCACCACTTCTGCCGTCGCGCGTACCACACCGAGGAGGTTGCTGGCGCCCTGCCAGAGGGAGCGATAGAGCCACTGAAGATCCAACAATTCGAGCAGGGGGCGCACCTCACTCCATGCCACGTGAACGCGGTCCCCCCACAGCGCCAGGGCAAACCCGGCAGTACTAGCTGCCAACCACAGCGCAAAGGGCGCGGCAGCGATGCTCGGCACTTGGCTGACGCGGCCCAGCACGACCAGCGTCAAGACAATCACCAGCAGCCCGGCCGCCATCGGCAGGCGGCGGTGAGCGTGAGGCGGGGCCACACGACCCTCTGCCTTCAGGGCGCTCCCGCGCACAATCGAGGCCACAACAAAGGTGAGTCCCAGCCCATATGGCACCTGCACGTACCACGGCGCGTATTGGAACACGCTGTAGGTGAGGCGGAACAGGGGCGATGGCGGGGTTCCCGCCAAAGCAAGCAATGCGATGACGGTCGGCCAGGACCAGACGAACTCTCTGGGTTCATACCTACGGGAGATCGCCAACAGACCCACAGCGGCCACCCAGACACCGGCGCCGATGACCAGGCCGGAGGGATCCCTCGCGGCGATCGCGCCGGTCGCGATAGCGAGCAGCAGACCATAGGCCGCCGGGAGCAAGGCACGACGACCGCGGTAACTCAATGCCTTCAGTCCTGACCAGAAGACAGAGATCGCGCCCCAGACCAAGACCCACGCCGGCAGCGCAGGACCCGCTGGCAGAGACAGAATCCGGTGCAGCAAGCCGATGCCCAGGAATGGGCTGATCGCACAGGCCACAGTAAGAGCACGAGAGTGTCCCCACGTCTCAGAATGCACGACTTGAAAAGGATAGAAGCCCATCCGCATCAAGGCAGCGACTGCAAGGAGAATGAGCATAGGTTCAGATGGCCGCATCAACCACCAAAGACCGCTGGAGCCTTGCACCATCAGGAGGAGCGAGACCGACCACAACAGGACCGAGGCCACACCTCCAGTCGCTGCTGCCCACACCACCCGCTCGCTATCCGCGGTGTCGGTGAGCCTCCCCAAAAACCAGATTATGTCGATACACGCCCACATGGCCAGCGTCAACAACAGTGAGCCGGAGGCCAGCGCGAGCCACATCACCGTCAGGTAGATCAGTAACAGCGCACCGGTGAGGGGCAGATCGGATACGCGCTCCCCCACTGTGACCCAGAGAATGCCACTGAACGTGGCCAGAATGGCGAGCACGAACCACCACAACTCGGGGTGCATGTCAAGCACGAGCCACCCGCCGGTCACGCTACTGGGTGCCCACACAGAGAGCACCCAACGACCGGCCGAAGGTGACAGGGCCCAGACCAGTGCAACCAACGTGACAGCGCCGGCCGACAAGGGCTTGCGCAGGACGGCCAATCTGGGGATTGAACCTATGCCCAGGAGCAGCAGACCGCTGCCAAACCCCAGGTAGAGCAGTACCAGGTAGAAGTAAGCCATAGATGACTCCAACGAGGAATTCTAACATAGAAGACCCCCATGACAAGCGCGTCAATCACTGGGGCTGCATTCCAGGACGGGCAGTGCGCGGCCCGCAAAGCCGGCAGCGCCTCCTGGCCGGGTGTCTTGCCCCCATCCTGGAATGCACCCGATCACTCAACGTCGCCTGCCAGGATCAGCGTCAATGGCGCATCATACACGCGGAAACTCTCGTCCAGACGTGGCAGACGGAGGGCATACCGGGTGCCGCACCTCTCGGCCAGCGAAAAGGGCACGGGCAAACCGGCGTCTGCTAGCGGATCGTCCGTGATAGCGACGGGACCAATAACCGGGCACCGGGTGAAAACATGGATCTCACGGTGCTCCAGCTGCGCACGATACCACGCCAACGTCTCAGGATATCGCGCTGGCTCGCGCGAGAGCGCGCCATACCCCCGGCGGCTGGCGAGGATCAGCACATCCGCCTCCGCGGCGCCGGCAAGCTGTGCAAGCTTCACCGGGCTCTCGTCATCGTAGACCGGGAGGCTGATCTGTGCATACGCCCCGACCTCGTTCGCGGTTGGGGCCTCAAGCGAGGCCCCGACCTCTTTGGCGGTCGCAGGCACCGGCAATGGATGGTCCCACGCCTCCACAATCAGCGTTGACCCGGGCGGAACAGATGTGGTCAGCCACCGCGAAGCCGTGTCCCAGGGATGCGGTGTCGCGTAGAGGCCCACCTGTGCCAACCCCAGGATCGCCGTAGTCGCGACCGCCAGACCGGCGACACTCGCAACCCAGCCCCGGGAGAGGCGCAAACCACGGCCCCAAAGCAGATACGCCGCCCAGGCCGCCCACCACGGATAGAGAGGCAACAGATAGCGGGGAAACTTCACCCTCAGGGCCGCCGTAGCTGCGAAGAAGATAACCGTCCAGAGCCACACGGGACTGACCCAGGCTCGCCCCGACCGGCTGCTGGCCACCCCACGCACGACCAAGCCCGCTGTCCCCAGCACAGTCACCACCGGCCCAAGCCCCCACAGACCCATCTGGACCAACGGGTAGACAAGAGGCAACGACCCGGTGTATTGCTGCGTGTAGGGAAGGACATAGCGCCCGCTGGCCAACATACTCTGTGCCAGCGGCCCGCGCCAGCAGGCCACCGGCGTCAGCAGCGGCCAGGGCGAGACCGCCAGGAAAGCGACCACGGCCGGCCAGGCGAAGGCCCCGGCGACGTGCAAGAAGCGTCGCCAGCGTCGAACGCCCGCGGCTGACGCGCCCTCCGCGGGCGCTCGGCCGCGAGTGTGCACCAGCGCGGCCCCGAGCAGCACCACGGCGGTCACGACCAGCGACAGCTTGCAGGCCACAGCCAACCCGGTCAGCAGCCCGGCCATAGGCCACCGGCGGCGCGCTGCCGCCAGGAGTGCGCCGCCAGCAAACGCGGCACCCATGGGATCCACAGTATAGAAG
>JAGHDT010000547.1 GCA_021159805.1 Anaerolineae bacterium | reverse complement strand
TCCTGGAGCAGTCGAAAGGCGCCGACGTTGAAATAGGCGGTGGCGATGTCCAGTGCGTGGACGGTGTCGCCGCGGAGCAACGCATCCAGCACGTCAGCTAGACGGTGCTGGCCGTTGTCGATGACGTAGGGAAGGGAGAGCATAGGGCTGCGCAGCGGTTGTTCAGACATCCGATGTTGTCGCCGCGTCGCGGTTCTGCCGGTGGATCTGGTCTGTGGCCCAGTCGAGCACGCGCTCCGCTACCACGACGGCGTGCGGGTACTCATCTTCACTGACCGGATAGTAGTCGCCCGGGTAATGCACCTGTACGGCGTAATCCGTCAGCTCAACGACTTCACGTATCGCAGGAGGCACCGAGAGGTGTCGCTCCAGACGGGTGAGCAGCAAGGCCTTGAGCGCCTTTTCCGCAGCCTGCTGGGCCTCGAAGCACAAGTCCTCGAGCATGACGGCTGTGCTCTTTCCCGTCCGGGCTATCGCCAGGTTGCTTCTGGCTCGTCTGAGCCATGGCTCATGCGCGGCTTCGGTCATAGGCGACCTCTCCTTCCGCCAGTGCCTGCCGGTAGATCATGCCCGGGGTGTCGTGGTGTCGCTCAAGCGTGTCGCCATCGACGACGACGATATCGACGGGAGCGTCGATGTGTTGCTCCAGCAGCGCCCGGTAGATACGGCGTGAGATGTGTCGTTCGTTCTCCACATGAGGTACGACCACCAGGAAATCGTAGTCCCTCTGCGGGTGTGCGGTGTCCCTCCCCCTGGACCCGAAGAGGATAATCCGGTCGGGGTCTGCTGTTTGCTTGATGATGTCGATCAGGGACTCCAGTAGGGAAGCCTGCTTTCCACTCATCACGTCGGTCTCCTAGTTCGGATGCCTCTGCAGATCATTGTACAGTCTGAGCGCCGCTCCGGCAATGTGGTCGGTCCATAGCTGCCTCTCACCAACCCTCGGCTGTCGCGACGCCAACAGCGGCCTGATCGGTATCCTCGGGCGTCGTGCGAGTTGCACGTCATTTCCCCTGTTTCCGGGCTCGGCGCTCAGCAACCGCCGCAGGGAGGCCGATATCCAAAGCGTGACGGTATCGGCGTGGAGCAACGCACTCAGCACGTCGGCAAGGCGATGGTCGCGGTTATCGATGACGTAGGGAGGGGGGATCATAGCGGCAGTCTTCAGTTGTCAGTTTCCAGTTGATGACCGCCAGAAGGGCTTCGTCTCGCAAAGCGTCGTCGCGGGTCATCAGTTTGCTGTCTCCAGTCCATCCGCAGGCGCCGCTGGGACGCGGATTCGGCCCTGGACGGATGGATGAGATCAGGCGTCCAGGACTTGATACTCGATCTGGCTCGGCAGGCCTACGCGCTCAGAGGCGTCAAGAATCTCCAACGAGACGAGGTTGCCGTTTGCATCATAGTCGAGGATCAGATCGGGCTTGTCCTCGTCGCTGTCGACGATGGCAGCATCGGAGAAGATGACGGTCAGTGTGTCCGTCTTACGATCGTAGAGCACCTGCATACGTCGTTCATCTCTATGCCGCACACAGCTGCGCACCATGAACATACACACGAGTGAGACGGCGTTCTGCGGTGTAAGGGCGTGGGTCTGTGCGGATCTCCACGGACTACTTATTCTCCTCGTCCTGTAGGATCATGTTTATCTGCGATTCCAGCATAGGCAGCTCGACTGCAGCAATATCCCACACGATATCGAGGTTAACGCCGAAGTAGTGGTGGATCAATCGATCTCGGATCCCGGCCATTCCCTTCCAAGGTACGTCAGGATACCTATCACGCAGGTCAGGCGACAGGTGTTTGGTCGCCTCGCCGATGATCTCGAGGTTGCGGAGGATAGCATCCTGGGTTCTGATGTCAGCGCGGAACTGATCGTAAGTGATAGCGGTCGGCGTTTGGCGATACGTGCGGATGCGACGCACACCTTGTTGGATGTCTCGCAGGAACTCTATGTCGGTTCGGCTAGACATAGACAGTGGTCTCCTCGATACTCCTGGCAATCTCATCAATGCGGATCGCTTCTACGCCGGCGGGGGTGAGGACGTCGACGGGTTTGCCAAAGAGGTCTTCGAGGAACTCGACAAACTCGACGAAACGGAAGCCGATGGGACGGTTGAACTCAACGACGAAATCGATGTCGCTCTTCTCAGTGGCCACACCCTTGGCGTAAGAGCCAAAGATGCCGATGCGCTTGACCCCGTACTCGGCGACCATATGTGCATGATTCTCTCGCAGAATGCGCTCGATTGTTTCTCTTGTCAGCATCGTTCTTTACGTCCTTCTGATATGGTGGTCTTGCCCTCTACCAAACCCCAGTTTGGTAGATGCTGATTATCCGCGGCAGCGTGGTCGCGGGAGATGGTTCGTTTCGTAAAGGAGCTATCATCAATGATCAGTTTTCAGCAATCGATGGCAGCGTCGTTGGAAGACAGTTGCGGCTCCGGGGGCGTGAGCGAGATCAGGCACCTATTCCCGGACACTCGGCATTTTCTCTATTATAGCCGCGGTGCACGACTATTCAATCGAGCAGAGTGGCCTTTTTGCTGTGTTAGAGCACGGATTTTCCAGGCATCGAGGAAGACCTTTGGGGGTTCTTACTCGACAGGAAGCGTCTCAGCAAGAAAACCCCGAAGGTCTCTCGTGAAGCAGCTGGAAGCAACGGCAACCCAAGTCCCGGCGCCGAATGGGGCGGTGGCGATATCGAGCGCCTGGACGGCGTCGCCGCGAAGCAGCGCATCCAGGACGCCGGCCAGGTGGTGCTCGCGCTTATCGATGACATAGGGCAGATTGATACGGGACATCTCTCAGGCCACCTACTGAGTGCGCCGCGGCTACCGGAGATCCTCCAGCCAACCCACCCACGCGTCAAAGTGCGGACAGGCATCGCGAATTGGTTCCAGTCCAATATCTATGGCGATCAATGAGCCCGCAAGATTCTTCTCGTACTCTGGAAACACGCTCCGTATGCGATGCGAGGGTGAACCCTGAGGATCATCGTCGATTTCTTCAGGGATTGGGAACGCCTGGCGTATTCGTTGTAGGCGCAAGAGTTCGCGGTCCGCGCCTACAAGCCAGGTACAAATAC
>JAGHDT010000126.1 GCA_021159805.1 Anaerolineae bacterium | reverse complement strand
GGGATCATCTCCAGCGCCTTGATGGTCGCCAGATCCCACGATGGCTCAGCCTCAGCGGCCAGCGCCTGTAGGTAGGCTTCCATAAGTGGAGGCCACACGCTCTGACCATCGGCCTCAAAACCCCGATGCCATGAGAGATGGTTGAGGCCCAGGGTGTCAAGGTGAGTGCGTTCAGCGGGCAGCTCAATGCCCACGTGCTCTTTCAGGCCTTCCAGCAGTTCCATCTTGGTGGTAATCGCCACGTTACAGACCCCAACCGAGGGCACATCAGGCGCGTAGCGCGACAGTGCTTCGGTGATCAACCCGGCGGGGTTGGTGAAGTTGACAAGCAGGGCCTCCGGTGCCAATTTCTGCATTGTGGCCGCTATGTTGAGCACGACGGGGATCGTGCGCAGCGCCTTGGCCATGCCCCCGACCCCGGTCGTCTCCTGACCAATGAGGCCGTGTCGTCTCCCCAGGTATTCGTCTTCACGGCGAGCCTTCATCCCTCCCACTCGTAGCTGGGTGATGACATAGCGGCTGCCACGGATAGCTGCAGGCAGCTCCGTCGTCAGCCGCACCTTGAACTGCGCTCGCCCCTCAGCTCGGCTGCGGGCGGCCACCATCCGCTGTGCGAACCCCCCCACGATCTCCAGCCGGTGCGGGTCGATGTCCATCAGCCACAGCTCAGTCACCGGCAGGCTATCCGCTCGCTCCAGGAACCCATTGATCAGCTCGGGTGTATAGGTCGAACCTCCCCCCACCACTGCGATCTTCATGCCTCTCACCTCTCCCTGTTAGCCCTTTGTACCGGTGAGCTTGATACCCTCGATAAACGTTCTCTGGGCGAAGAAGAAGGCCAGGATGATAGGAGCAGTAAAGACCACGGACGCCGCCATCAGCTGGTTCCACGCCGTGTTACGCTGCCCCTGGAAGTCCTGCAGCCCGATTGCCAGAGTAAAATGCTCGGGGTTGTTCAGATAGAGCAGCGGCCCCAGGAAGTCGTTCCAGGCCCAGAGGAAAGTGAAAATCGTGATCGCGGTCAGGATCGGCTTCGAGAGCGGGACGATGAGCTGGAGAAGGATGCGGAGATCGGAGGCACCGTCCACCCGTGCGGCATCTATCAAGTCCTTAGGGATGGTGAGGAAGAATTGTCGCAGCAGGAAAATCTCGAAGGGGCTGGCGAACAACGATGGGACGACCAAGGGCAGGAAAGTATCCCCCCAGCCCAACGTGCTGGTAAAGAAAAGATAGAGGGGGATCATCGTCACTTGAAACGGGAGCATCATCGTGCTCAAGACCAGGACGAAGACAGCATCCCGTCCAGGCCATTCGATGTGTGAGAAACCATAGGCCACCGGCACACACGAGACCAAAGTGCCGAAGATCGTCAGCGCAGCGACGATGGTGCTGTTCTTGAGATACGTCCAGAAGTTAACGGTCAACCCTGGTCGGGTGCTGCGGTTCATCGCATCGCTGAAGTTATTCCAGTGGAACTTGATGGCGATCACGGGTTCCGTCAGGCGGGCCCGCATCTCCACGACCTCATCGGGGCTCTGCGGGTTCACATACGTACCGTTACCTTCTTCGACCTTGAGACGGGCAAACTCTCGCATCTGACCATCGATCGGGACTCTATACAGCGGGTACCGCTCCCCATTGATGGTCACTTCCTTCACATCGTAAGGCAGAAGGGTGGGTGGAAAACGGAAGACATCGGTCCTGGATTTGAACGCAGTGAACGACATCCATAGCGTCGGGATGAGGAAGAACAGCCCCACGGAGAAGACGATCACGTGACCGAGGGTCCGCGACAGGAACTTGCGCCAGGATATCCTGTGTTTGGTATGGGTGACACCGGCCGCGCTCATCGCTACGTCCCTTCGGACTCATAATAGGTCCAGCGCTTGGAGGCACGCAGCAACAGGAGTGAGCAGATCAAGATGATGACAAACAAGATCCACGCCATCGCGGCCGCGTATCCCAACTTCAGGGTCTGGAACCGATTATAGAGGTAGACGCTGTAGAAGAGTGTGGAATCGAGCGGGCTTCCAAGCTGTTGTGCAGTGGTGCCCGCCTGCACAGCGGCGAAGATATAAGCCTGCGTGAAATACTGAAACATATCGATGACACCGATAATAAGATTGAAAAGCGTGATCGACGACACCATCGGGACGGTGATGTGCCACAGACGCTGGAGCCAGGTTGCGCCATCGATCTCGGCAGCCTCCAGCAAAGACACAGGCACATCCTGGATGCCAGACAGATAGATGATGACAGTATTACCGATCCCCCAAAGCCCCATCAGGATGAGGGCAGGCTTGGACCACGCCGGGTCCGTCAACCAGCTTGGCCCCTTGATACCCAGGTAACCCAGGAAGACGTTGAGGATGCCGTTGTTTGTGTTGAAAATCCACATCCAAAGCATGCTGCTGGCCACCACAGGTACGATGGAGGGCAGATAGTAGATGACACGGTAGACCGATCGGCCGCGCAGCTTGAGGTTGAGAAGCACAGCGAACACAAAAGCGGAGAACACAGTCAGGGGCACTGCAAACAGGACCATATACACCGTGTTGTACAGCGAAGTCCAAAAGCGCCGGTCGTGAAGCAAGTTGGCATAGTTTGCGAGTCCAATCCATTCGGACGGTATGCGTAGGTGCCATTCCGCGAAGCTCATCGCGAAAGACTTCGTCATAGGATAGAGGTTGAAGAAAAGGAATCCCAGAATCCACGGTGAAATGAACAGAATGCCTTTGATGAAGCTGCGCCGCACCTGCGGGCTCCACCGCCGGCGTCGGGCAGCCCGCGGCACCGGCGTGACCATACGTCTGGCTTCCATATTGTACAAAGCCTCCCGCTTCTCAGCGCCACATAAGGTCAGCGGGCCGGTTCCAACGCCGACCCGCTGATCGTGACGGTGTCTATTTGCCTACGACTTCATCAACCATCGGCTGCAGCTTCGCCTGAGCAGCCTGGAGCAGCGGTCCGGGGTCGGCACCCTGGTGAAGCACCTGCTGCTCAATGAGCTCTAGCTCGTCGAGAAGATCGGAGCTCACTGGGGTAAAGACTTGGAAAGTCGCATTGGGCGAGCTCGCCAGGTCTATGAACACACCGAACTTCTCATTCTGATAGAAGCGTTGATCTTCGCTTGCCTTCTTGCTGGATGGCAGGTTGAAGTTCACGACCATCTCATCGGCGACGATCTCAGGCGTCATCATCCACGCCAGCAGCTTGGCAGCTGCGTCCTTGTTCTCGACCCCACTGGGAATGAGGGCCACGGTGCCACCGACGACATTCGTGTCCTTCCGCTCGGGGTGCCCGGCAGGATAGGGAATCGGGCCAACGCCATACCAGAGATCAGGCGCCAGGCCATTGATGAAATTGTCGCCAACCATCCACTCACCATCGACCATCATCGCGATCTTGCCGGCCATGAAACCGTGCTGGGCCGAGTCATACTCTCCGGTGGACGAAACAAAGCGCAGTACTTCATCCGCACCGTAGCGAGAGTAGAACTGCTGCTCCCAACGCAGAGCCGCGGCCATCTCTGGCGTATCGAGCTGGACCTTTGTCCCATCGTCGTTGAACCAGAAACTGCCGTAGAGCTTGATGTACTGCTCCATATGGCCCCAGGAGAAGTCGGGCACAAAACCGAGCTGAGTGATCTGACCGTTCTCGTCGACTTTGGTCAGCTGGTCCGCATAATCCAGCAGCTCCTCCATGGTCTCAGGGGGTTTCTCTGTATCAAGCCCAGCCTGCTCAAACAGGTCCTTGTTCCAATACAAGCCGTATGTGTCGGACCCCCAGGGCAACGCATAGAGTTTGCCCTGGTAGCGTCCCTGGGCCAGCATAGCCGGGTACATGTCGTTGAGATCAATGTTGTACTCAGCGGCTAGTTCATCGAGTGGCGCCACTAATCCCTCGTTAACCCACGAGGCGACATTATCGGGTCCTCCAAGCACCAACACATCGGGTGGTTCCGTGCCCGACAGCGCGGTGATCACTTTGTCATCCTCGACCGGGGAGTTGATCTCAACCTTGACGTTGTTGGCCTCGGCGTAGCGGTTGAAAAGCTCCTGGAGCTGGGCAGGGTTATCACCCCAGGTGATCCATACGCGAAGGAGCTCGGGTTCAGCCCCTGCTCCTCCAGTCCCCCCTTTGCAGGCTGCAAAGAGGCTCACCAGGACGACCAGGGCCACAACGGAGCGCCAATGTCGCTTTGACATCTGAAAATCCTCCTTCATCTATACTCCTACTATTGACTGACGGTCTACGAACTGCATACACCACACTCAAGAGCTTGGTCCGTTGTATGTCAGGATCACACCTCCTTTGTCAATGAACTACGTTACAACCACAGGAACGCCGAATGACCAGTTGCGTGGGCAGCAGTGTCAGCAGGTCAGCTTCCCCGGTTCGGATCAGGTGCACGAGTTGGCCCACCGCTTCGCGCCCGATCTGTTCGACAGGTACGCGCACCGTCGTAAGTGGTGGGTTCAAGTGCTGCGCAATGTCGATGTCATCAAAGCCCACCAGGGCGACATCCTCAGGGACGCGCCTGCCGGCTTCGAGCAACGCGGTAAGGGCGCCGGTGGCTGAGTCATCATCACCGGCAAAGATAGCATCAAAATCCAACCCATCGCGGAGCAGCCGTGCTACTGTCGCGCGGGCGACCTCACGATCGGATCCCCCTGCCGCGATCAAAGCGCCGTCGATGGGGATGCGATGAGCCTCGAGCGCCTGGCGGTAGCCCTTCTCCCGCCAATGGGAGTCTTCGTGCTCCTCGGGGCCGGCCAGGAAGACGATGCGGCGGCGGCCGTGCACCCCGATCAGGTGATCGACCAACCGGTAAGCGCTGGCCTTGTTTTCAGTCGTCACGCTGGGGATCTCTAGCCCCGCCGGGGGCGACCAGTGAATGAGGACGACGGGAAATCCCCGGGCGTGAAGGCGTCGCAGCTCGCCTTCGGGCAGGCCATCGGTGAACACCAGCAAGCCGTCGGTATTCTGCTCCCCGACCGGGTATTGAAAGGCGGTGCGATAAGTGGCGCTCTCTTGAGCGGAGTAGATGAGCAGGTCGTAACCATAGGTGCCGGCGCCACCGGCGATGCCGCGCAGGAGCGATGCAAAATAGTAGCCGCTGATCTCGGGAAAGACCAGGCCGATCGTGTTGGTGCGGTTCCGTGCCAAGACCTGGGCCGCTGCATGCGGACGGTAATCGAGCGTCTCGATGGCGGCCCGAACATGCCTTGCAGTCTCAGGTGCCACAGTGCCAGCATGGTTGATAACCCGGCTGACCGTTGCAGTGGAGACGCCGGCCAGGCCCGCGACATCAGCTATAGTGGCTCGTCGAACACGCCGTTCAGACATTGGGATGTTCTCCACCGTATGATGTAACCGCTTACATTATAGCGGAGGTGAAGTTCGGTGTCAAGTCCTTGAGTGTATTGGCTGCGTTTTAGTCTGGGGGCGTAAGCCAGATGGAATCTCGTACAGACGATCCGGTGGATCGTCTTCTTCGGGTTCCACGCTTGTCGACCGCACCTGTGTTTGCGCAGAAAGGACGCCACAGTTCCCAGAAGTTCGCGAACCCTAGGGTTCGCTGAGACGTCTCTATCCGGAAAGACAGGCGCGTGCCCAAATCGGCCACGCTACGGGAGGAGCAACGTACAGCCCGCTCATATAGCCGCAGCTTCTATCTCAGAAACTCGCCCCCAGACTGTGGCGCACCCAGTGTATATGGGATGATCAGCTCTGTTGCTCGTCAGGTCTCTCCTGAGCGTTCAGCCCTACTCAACGCGGACACACCACTTTCGTCGGTGGCCACGTCAGGTTTGACCCCACGTAGCCTTCTCTCCGGTCGCCTTGGTTGAGATTCTCAGGAAGTGCAGTACGCTCGCCCTGAGTGAACAACTATGGGGCGGCAATTCGACGTACACACCATTGGATTGATATTCACGACGCTGGCCTCCCTCAGCATCGCAGGTAGTTCGCTGCGGCACAGAGAACGGTCCGGTGCACAGGCGCTTGGGCTGACGATACTGTCGTGTCCATATGCTCCCTCGCCTGCATCTTCGAAACCACCGCCGTGACGATCCCGCCAAGAGTCTTCTGGTCACAGATAGCCTATATCGGGACGGTCACCTGCCCGATCTTCTTGCTCGTACTCACAGCACAGGTCACCTCCGCCGGTGGGCACATTGCCGTCTCGGTCCCCGAGAACTCGGTTGACACCAGGCGTGGTGTGGCCATCCACGTCCAGGACACAGGCCCCGGCATTCCTGACGATGAACGACCCTGGCTCTTCCAACGCTTCTTTCGTGGACAGATCACAGAGAGCGGGCAGATCCCCGGCGCAGGCTTGGGTCTCAACATCGCTCAGACGATCATCACTGCGCATAACGGACGAATCAGCTTGGAGAGCAGCGGTCAAGGCACCAAGGTCCCCGTCTAGCTGCCAAGCGTCGCGCCTGAAAAAGGAGATTGACGATGGCGGAGAGACACGCACGGACGCACGGCCGGCGCAGGTCAGCATGGACAAGAATCGCCGGTCTCATAGGTTACGGGGTGTGGTTGGTCGCATGCGCATCAGCAGCACGCACGCCGACACTTCCTGCTCTGTCTGCTGCGCCGCGTGTGACCACAGGCACACCACCGGCTGAGGCGACCTCATCAGCAGAACCCACGCAGGCACCCACACCCTCGCCAACACTACAGCCAGGTGGTGCCCCTCTGGCTGTAGTGCTTTCCGTCGCTGTATCAGGCGATCCCGACGCATACACCTTCGCCGTCGGCGTGAACAGCCCCGACACCGGCTGCGGTCAGTACGCCGACTGGTGGGAAGTCATCTCAGAAGACGGCAAACTCCTCTACCGGCGCATTCTGCTCCACAGCCACGTCACTGAGCAGCCCTTCGTGCGCTCCGGTGGCCCGATCGCGATATCCGTTGATGCGATCGTGATCGTGCGCGCCCACATGGCACCCGGCGGCTACGGAGGAAGCCTCATGCGCGGCTCAGCCGCCGCCGGCTTTCTGGAAGCGCCCGGCGATCCACACTTCGCGGCCGAGCTTGAGGAAGTCGAGCCCCTGCCTGAAAGCTGTGCATTCTGAGGCTCTCGAAACTTGACTTTTCAGTCAAACACACTACAATGCATGATTAGTAAGTGTGCGTAAGACCTTGCGCGGTCTTGAGCGAGGCCTTTTCTATGCCGGTAAGCTTGAATAGTCAAGGGCGGCGGTTCAGCATTTCGAAACCGCCGTCCTTGCTGTGTACGGGTATCACCGAGGGAGTAGCATGGCGAAGAAGGAAGCAGCAATTGGGGACGTACGAATCATTGGCATTTTTGCGCACGTGGATGCGGGTAAGACTACGACGTCGGAAGCGATCCTCTACCACACCGGGCGGATTCACCGCGCTGGAAAGATCGACGATGGGAACACGCAGTTGGATTGGATGGACCAGGAGCGCGAACGTGGCATCACGATCATGTCCGCGGCCACAGCCTGCCACTGGAAAGAGCGTCGCATCAACCTGATCGATACACCTGGGCACATCGACTTCACCGCCGAGGTCGTGCGGTCGATCCGCGTCATTGATGGCGCCGTGATGGTGCTGTGTGGCGTCAGTGGCGTAGAGCCTCAGACCGAGGCAGTGTGGGGACACGCAAACAGCGAGAAGCTGGCTCGCTTGATCTACATCAACAAGCTGGATCGCCTGGGAGCAGACTTCGGGCGTGTCGTGGACGATATCCACAAACGACTGACCCCCAACGCCATCCCGACACAACTGCCGATCGGCATCGAGGATGACTTCCGCGGCGCTGTCGACCTCCTGACGCAGCGAGCATTCATCTGGCAAGCCGGCGAGGAGATCCAGAGCGAGATCGAGATACCGGCCGATATGGTTGATCAGGTCCAGGTTGCGCGCGATGAGCTCATTGACACGATCTGCGAACGCGACGACGAGCTGCTCATGCTGCGTCTCGACGACCAGGAACTAAGTTTGGGGGCTCTCCAAGCGGCCCTGCGCAAAGCCACGATTGCCGGAGACATCGTGCC